>NZ_SZVK01000020.1:0-58901 GCF_005280595.1 Escherichia sp. MR
GGGCTGATGTGGGGCATCGTGCGCGCTGCCCCTCTCACCCCGACCCTCTCCCCAAAGGGGCGAGGGGGAAAAACGTGCTGCATCTGATACCGTGCATAATGGTTTTCTTGCATTGCCGGGCTGATGTGGGGTCTCGTGCGCGCTGCCCCTCTCACCCCGACCCTCTCCCCAAAGGGGCGAGGGGGAAAAACGTGTTGCATCTGATACCGTGCATAATGGTTTTCTTGCATCTCCGGGCTGGTGTGGGGTCTCGTGCCCGCTGCCCCCTCACCCCGACCCACTCCCCAAAGGGGCGAGGGGGAAAAACGTGCTGCATCTGATACCGTGCATAATGGTTTTCTTGCATTGCTGAAGGACGCGCTCCATCTAACACCGAGCACAATCAGTCCCCTCGCCCCTCCGGGGAGAGGGTTAGGGTGAGGGGCACAAGCCAGCTCCGCAGCAAATTTTTCTCCCCCACAATAATTGGCCCTACCAATTCTTCGCTTATCTGACCTCTGGTTCACAGTTCCCCAATTAAAACTCACATTAACGTTGCCAATGCATAACATTTAGTTAACCATTCATTGTCATTATCCCTACACAACAAAATTGGCAGTGCCACTTTTACACAACGTGTAACAAGGAGATGAGCAACAGACTCATTACACGATGTGCGTGGCCTCCAGGAGACCTGCAATGAATCTCTGGCAACAAAACTATGATCCCGCCGGGAATATCTGGCTTTCCAGCCTGATAGCATCGCTTCCCATCCTGTTTTTTTTCTTTGCGCTTATTAAGCTCAAACTAAAAGGCTATGTCGCCGCCACATGGACAGTCGTTATCGCTCTGACCGTCGCGCTATTGTTCTACAAAATGCCGGTCGCCAATGCGCTGGCCTCAGTGGTTTATGGCTTCTTCTACGGTTTGTGGCCCATCGCGTGGATCATTATTGCGGCGGTGTTCGTCTATAAGATCTCGGTGAAAACCGGACAGTTTGACATCATCCGCTCATCTATTCTTTCAATAACCCCTGACCAGCGCCTGCAAATGCTGATCGTCGGTTTCTGTTTCGGCGCATTTCTCGAAGGTGCCGCAGGCTTTGGCGCACCGGTAGCAATTACCGCCGCATTGCTGGTCGGGCTGGGCTTTAAACCGCTGTACGCCGCCGGGCTGTGCCTGATTGTTAACACCGCGCCGGTGGCATTTGGCGCGATGGGTATTCCGATTCTGGTTGCCGGACAGGTAACAGGCATCGACAGCTTTGAGATTGGCCAGATGGTGGGACGTCAGCTACCGTTTATGACCATTATCGTCCTGTTCTGGATCATGGCGATTATGGATGGCTGGCGCGGTATCAAAGAAACCTGGCCTGCGGTTGTAGTCGCGGGCGGCTCGTTTGCCATCGCTCAGTACCTTAGCTCTAACTTTATTGGGCCGGAACTGCCGGACATTATCTCTTCGCTGGTATCGCTGCTCTGCCTGACGCTGTTCCTCAAACGTTGGCAGCCGGTGCGCGTCTTCCGCTTCGGCGATCTGGGTGCATCCCAGGTTGATATGACGCTGGCTCACACCGGTTACACCGCAGGTCAGGTGTTACGCGCCTGGACACCGTTCCTGTTCCTGACCGCCACCGTAACGCTGTGGAGTATTCCGCCGTTTAAAGCCCTGTTCGCTTCGGGCGGCGCGCTGTATGAGTGGGTGATTAACATTCCGGTGCCGTATCTCGACAAGCTGGTTGCCCGTATGCCGCCGGTGGTCAGCGAAGCCACTGCCTACGCCGCCGTATTTAAGTTTGACTGGTTCTCTGCCACCGGTACTGCCATTCTGTTTGCTGCGCTGCTCTCTATCGTCTGGCTGAAGATGAAACCCTCTGACGCCATCAGCACCTTCGGCAGCACACTGAAAGAACTGGCGCTCCCCATCTACTCCATCGGCATGGTGCTGGCGTTCGCCTTTATCTCAAACTATTCCGGGCTGTCGTCAACGCTGGCGCTGGCACTGGCGCATACCGGTCATGCATTCACCTTCTTCTCGCCGTTCCTCGGCTGGCTGGGGGTATTCCTGACCGGGTCGGATACGTCATCTAACGCCCTGTTTGCCGCGCTGCAAGCCACCGCAGCACAACAAATTGGCGTCTCTGATCTGTTGCTGGTTGCTGCCAACACCACCGGCGGCGTCACCGGCAAGATGATCTCCCCGCAGTCCATCGCCATTGCCTGTGCGGCGGTAGGACTCGTGGGCAAAGAGTCAGATCTGTTCCGCTTTACTGTCAAACACAGCCTGATATTCACCTGTATGGTGGGCGTGATGACCACGCTTCAGGCCTACGTCTTAACGTGGATGATTCCGTAATGATGGTTATACCCAGACGCCTGTCAGACGAGGTAGCTTCCCGTGTGCGGGCGCTGATTGATGAACAAAATCTGGAACCGGGCATGAAGTTGCCCGCTGAACGCCAACTGGCGATGCAGCTCGGCGTGTCGCGCAATTCCCTGCGCGAGGCGCTGGCAAAACTGGTCAGTGAAGGTGTGCTGCTTAGTCGTCGCGGTGGCGGGACGTTTATTCGCTGGCGCCATGACGCGTGGTCGGAGCAAAACATCGTCCAGCCGCTGAAAACGCTGATGGCTGATGATCCGGATTACAGCTTCGATATTCTGGAAGCCCGCTACGCCATTGAGGCCAGCACCGCCTGGCACGCAGCAATGCGTGCCACACAAGCCGATAAAGAAAAGATACAGCTCTGCTTTGAAGCGACGCTGAGTGAAGACCCGGATCTCGCCTCGCAAGCGGACGTTCGTTTTCATCTGGCAATTGCCGAAGCCTCACATAACATCGTGCTGCTGCAAACCATGCGCGGTTTCTTTGATGTCCTGCAATCTTCAGTGATGCAAAGTCGTCAGCGGATGTATCTGGTGCCGCCCGTTTTTTCGCAACTGACTGAACAGCATCAGGCGGTCATTAACGCCATTTTTGCCGGTGATGCCGACGGTGCGCGTAAAGCAATGATGTCGCACCTCAGCTTTGTCCACACCACCATGAAACGATTCGATGAAGATCAGGCTCGCCGTGCACGCATTACCCGCCTGCCCGGTGAGCATAATGAGCATTCGAGGGAGAAAAACGCATGATTATTTCCGCAGCCAGCGATTATCGCGCCGCAGCGCAACGCATTTTGCCGCCGTTCCTGTTCCACTATATGGATGGTGGTGCATATTCTGAATACACGCTGCGCCGCAACGTGGAGGATTTGTCAGAAGTGGCGCTGCGCCAGCGTATTCTGAAAAACATGTCCGACTTAAGCCTGGAAACGACGCTGTTTAATGAGAAATTGTCGATGCCAGTGGCGCTGGCTCCGGTGGGTTTGTGCGGCATGTATGCGCGTCGCGGCGAAGTTCAGGCTGCCAAAGCGGCTGATGCTCACGGCATTCCGTTTACTCTCTCAACGGTTTCAGTTTGCCCGATTGAAGAAGTCGCTCCAGCTATCAAACGTCCGATGTGGTTCCAGCTTTATGTGCTGCGCGATCGCGGCTTTATGCGTAACGCACTGGAACGGGCAAAAGCGGCGGGCTGTTCGACACTGGTTTTCACCGTGGATATGCCGACGCCAGGCGCACGTTATCGTGACGCACACTCCGGTATGAGCGGCCCGAATGCCGCAATGCGCCGCTACTTGCAGGCGGTGACGCATCCGCAATGGGCGTGGGATGTCGGCCTGAACGGTCGTCCACATGATTTAGGTAATATTTCGGCTTACCTCGGCAAACCGACCGGACTGGAAGATTACATCGGCTGGCTGGGGAATAACTTCGATCCGTCCATCTCATGGAAAGACCTTGAGTGGATCCGCGATTTCTGGGATGGCCCGATGGTGATCAAAGGGATCCTCGACCCGGAAGATGCGCGTGATGCAGTACGTTTTGGTGCTGATGGGATTGTGGTTTCTAACCACGGTGGCCGCCAGCTGGACGGTGTACTCTCTTCCGCTCGTGCGCTGCCTGCTATCGCGGATGCGGTGAAAGGTGATATCGCCATTCTGGCAGATAGCGGGATTCGTAACGGACTTGATGTCGTGCGTATGATCGCGCTCGGTGCCGATACCGTACTGCTGGGTCGTGCGTTCCTGTATGCGCTGGCAACAGCGGGTCAGGCGGGCGTGGCGAACTTGCTGAATCTGATCGAGAAAGAGATGAAAGTGGCGATGACGCTGACTGGCGCGAAATCCATCAGTGAGATTACGGATGATTCGCTGGTTCAGGGGCTGGGTAAAGAGTTGCCTGCGGCGCTGGCTCCGATGGCGAAAGGGAATGCAGCATAGTCGTTTGCGCCCCCTCACCCTAACCCTCTCCCTCAGGGAGAGGGAACCGATCGGCGCTGTCTGTACTCCCTCAGGCTGAAAACAATTCCTCGCCCTATTTTCCTCCTGGCTTCTTTAAGGTGAGGAGAAAAGACCTTACCTGCCCGACACTACATTGTCTCCCTCACTCTGAAACGACACCGCACTCTTTTTTCTCCCTCGCCCCTCCGGAGAGAGGGCCGGGGTGAGGGGAAAAGGCCGCACTAATCCCCGATTTTCTGCTATCCTGCCCCCGCACTAAGGGGGCAGTATGCTAAACATCGTACTTTACGAACCAGAAATTCCGCCAAACACTGGCAACATCATCCGTCTTTGCGCTAATACCGGCTTTCGTCTGCATATCATCGAACCGATGGGATTTGCCTGGGACGATAAGCGCCTGCGCCGCGCGGGGCTGGACTATCACGAGTTTACTGCCGTTACGCGTCATCATGACTATAGCGCGTTCCTTAGAGCAGAAAATCCCCAGCGTCTGTTTGCCCTCACCACTAAAGGCACTCCCGCCCATAGCGCCGTAAGCTATCAGGATGGCGACTATCTGATGTTCGGCCCGGAAACACGCGGCCTGCCAGCGAGCATTCTTGATGCTCTGCCCGCTGAACAAAAAATTCGTATTCCAATGGTGCCGGACAGCCGCAGCATGAACCTGTCCAATGCGGTGTCGGTCGTGGTGTATGAAGCCTGGCGGCAGTTGGGATATCCGGGAGCGGTGTTGAGAGATTAGTTACGCCAGGCCGGATAAGATGCGGTTAGCATCGCATCCGGCACGAGCACAGGACGTCAGATCCCATCCCCATACTCAAACGTATGGTGAATGCCGTTAAAATGCTGATCCATATCCATTGACGGTTTATCGCTGTCTGGTTTACCGACGATACGCGCCGGAACGCCAGCAGCGGTAGTATGCGGCGGCACTGGTTGCAGCACGACAGAACCCGCGCCAATCTTCGCGCCACGCCCGACTTCAATATTGCCGAGAATTTTCGCGCCCGCGCCAATCATCACGCCTTCACGAATTTTTGGGTGACGGTCGCCGCTGGTTTTGCCCGTACCGCCAAGGGTGACGGATTGCAGAATCGACACATCGTTTTCAATCACCGCTGTTTCACCAACGACGATGCCTGTCGCGTGGTCGAGCATGATACCGCGACCAATTTTTGCCGCCGGGTGAATATCCACCTGAAAAGTCACAGACACCTGATTTTGCAGGAAAATAGCCAGTGCGCGACGCCCCTGATTCCACAGCCAGTGACCGATGCGATACGCCTGCAAGGCATGAAAACCTTTCAGGTATAACAAGGGGGTTGAGTATTTATCAACTGCCGGGTCGCGGGTGCGCACCGCCTGAATATCGCAGGCCGCAGAAGCGATCATTTCAGGGTCGGCGGCGTAGGCTTCTTCAACGACTTCACGAATAGCAATAGCAGGCATAATCGGCGATGACAGCTTGTTCGCCAGCATATAGCTCAGTGCACTGCCAAGATTCTCGTGCTTGAGTAGCGTTGCGTGGTAAAAACTGGCCAGCATTGGCTCACAGTCCGCCAGCGTTCTGGCTTCCGCTTTAATATTGTTCCAGACAATTTCCAGTTCTTCACACGACATTGCTTACTCCACACGATGAGATAATGACCGGCTCGTTCTGCGCGAGCCGGGTCATAGCGGTAACAAAGGTTCCCTGGGTTTAGTGGCTGCTTCGCTCGTCCTTGCGTGCACGACCTAATAAAGTCAATGCTGCCTCGCGCGCGTTTTTTCCGCAATATAATACTTGATAAATTTCCTCGGTTATTGGCATTTCAACGCCGAAGCGGTGCGCCAGTTCGCGGACTTCTTTCGTATTGCGGTAGCCTTCCACCACCTGACCAATCTTCTCTTGCGCGCTTTGTACATCCATGCCCTGACCGAGCATCATGCCAAAACGGCGGTTCCGCGACTGGTTGTCGGTACAGGTAAGCACCAGATCGCCCAGACCTGCCATGCCCATAAAGGTGGCAGGATCGGCGCCCAGCGCCGTGCCCAGACGCGACATTTCAGCCAGACCACGGGTGATCAGCGCCGTTCGCGCATTCGCCCCGAAGCCGATACCGTCGGACATGCCGGCACCAATCGCAATGACGTTTTTCACCGCGCCGCCAAGCTGGACACCAATGAAATCCGGGTTGCTGTAAACACGGAAACTTTTGCCACAGTGCAACAGTTGCTGGAGGTCATCAGCAAAGGTTTGATCGGTAGAAGCCAGCGAAATGGCCGTCGGTAAACCTGCCGCCAGTTCTTTCGCAAAAGTTGGGCCAGAGATAACCGCCAGTGGAATTTGATCGCCTAACGCCTCGCGCGCTACGTCCTGTAACAGACGTCCGGTTTCCGCTTCCAGTCCTTTTGTCGCCCACACCAGGCGCGCATCAGGACGCATCAGCGGTTTAATCTGGCGCAGCACTTCACCAAAGACATGGCTGGGTACGACGACGAGAATATTACGGCTGGCTGCCAGTGCGGTGGCGAGATCGCTTTCAAGGTGAAGCGTATCGGGAAAAGGCACATCGGGGAGAAACGCGGCGTTACAGCGGCCACGTTCAAGCGTCGCGATATGTTCAGGGTCATGGCCCCAGAGGACAACCTCGTGGCCATTTCTTGCCAGGGTAATGGCAAGAGCGGTGCCGTACGAGCCGGCACCGATCACAGTCATTGAAGCATTACGTTGGTTCATCAGGCATCCTGATGTTCTTCAGTACCTTCGCCAGCCTGCTGCTGTAAATAGTTCATGAACAGCGCATCGAAGTTAACCGGCGCAAGGTTCAGTTGCGGGAACGTACCGCGAGATACCATGCTGGTGATGCACTCACGAGCATACGGGAACAGAATGTTCGGGCAGTATGCGCCCAGGCAATGTGCCATCTGGGTGCCTTCGATACCCGCGATGGAGAAAATACCGCCCTGCTGAACTTCGCACAGGAACGCGGTTTCTTCGCCCAGGGATGCCGTTACGGTAACACGCAGTACCACTTCGTAAACGTCATCTGCCAGTTGAGAAGATGCCGTATCCAGATCAAGTTTAACTTCTGGCTGCCAATCTTTCTGGAAAACGTGCGGCGCGTTCGGCGCTTCGAAAGAAATATCCTTGGTATAAATACGCTGGATCTGGAAGGTCATTTCGGTGTTGTTTTGTTCTGACATGTGTAGAAAACCCTTAAGTGTTGTCCTTAAATACTGCGCAGTGTAATGCCAACGTTAATACGTTATTTCAGCAGGGGATCCAGTCCACCACGTGCATCCAATGCATACAAGTCGTCACAGCCGCCAATGTGCTGTGCGTCAATAAAAATTTGCGGAACCGTGGTGCGACCACTGCGTTTGATCATCTCTTCACGCTTAGCGGCGTTGCCATCAATCGGTAGCTCCTGGAAACTTACGCCCTTGCTGCTCAGCAGTGCTTTTGCACGATGGCAATACGGGCAGGTTTCTTTGGTATAGATTTCAACATTGGCCATAACTTAGCTCCTGTTTTTTTACCCTGAAATTTCATATTGCAGGGCGGCTGCAAAATGGAGTGTCCCCAGAAGCTTATATCAATAAGTCGCTGGGGGTCTAATTGCAGCTAACTGCCTGCGGCATGAAAGATGGCAGGTAAATTATTTGCCGCGCACCAGAGGCAAGTTTTCGCCAGCCCAGCCAGCGACGCCTTCTTTCAGCACGAATACTTGCGCAAAACCCGCTTTCGTCAGCGCGTTTGCAGGCTCCTGGCACTGCATACCAGAACCGTCTACCACGATAACCGGTTTGTCTTTGTGCTTCTCAAGTTCACCAACATTGTTGGCTTTGATTTCGCTCGGCAACAAATTGATAGAACCTGCGATATGGCCTTTACGGAAGTCATCACGCTGGCGTAAATCCACAACCACTGCGTCTTCTTTGTTGATCAGACGCGTAGCTTCACCACGAGTAATTACCTTCACTTTTGAGGTCAGGCTCTTAAACGTAGTAACAAGAACCGCCACCAGTAACGCGATCCAGGCGATACTCAGTATGGGATGACGGCCAACAAATTGCATAATTTCTTGCATGGGGGGTAATAACTCCCGACGTAGTGATTAAAAACCAGGGAAGGAGTATACCTGCGCGTTGCGGCAAATACAGCCAGCGCGTGCACCGGAATGCAATTTTGCGGCACGCTACGAAAAAAAATCGCAAATCTGGCATCGGCTTGCCGCGAGCGGTCGTATATTTTGATCTTCAGAGGCTATTTTATCGATTCAGCTGTAGTAAAATTACGCAAATTTTGACTCTTGAGTATGAGGTTGTCGCAATGTCGGTTTCTAAAAAACCTATGGTACTGGTGATTCTGGATGGCTATGGCTATCGTGAAGAACAACAGGATAACGCCATTTTTAGTGCTAAAACCCCGGTAATGGATGCACTGTGGGCCAATCGTCCGCATACCCTGATCGACGCTTCCGGTCTGGAAGTCGGTCTGCCTGACCGTCAGATGGGTAACTCCGAAGTAGGCCACGTTAACCTGGGTGCCGGCCGCATCGTGTATCAGGACCTGACTCGTCTGGACGTTGAAATCAAAGATCGCGCTTTCTTCGCTAACCCGGTACTGACTGGCGCGGTAGATAAAGCGAAAAACGCAGGCAAAGCAGTTCACATTATGGGTCTGCTGTCCGCAGGCGGCGTACACAGCCACGAAGATCACATCATGGCGATGGTAGAACTGGCAGCTGAACGCGGCGCAGAAAAAATCTACCTGCATGCATTCCTTGACGGTCGCGACACTCCGCCGCGCAGTGCTGAATCCTCGCTGAAAAAATTCGAAGAGAAATTTGCCGCACTGGGCAAAGGCCGCGTAGCGTCCATCATTGGTCGTTACTACGCGATGGATCGCGATAACCGTTGGGATCGCGTTGAAAAAGCTTATGACCTGCTGACTCTGGCGCAAGGTGAGTTCCAGGCTGATACCGCCGTTGCTGGTTTGCAGGCCGCTTATGCTCGCGACGAAAACGACGAGTTTGTGAAAGCGACCGTTATCCGTGCTGAAGGCCAGCCAGATGCAGCGATGGAAGACGGCGATGCGCTGATTTTCATGAACTTCCGCGCTGACCGCGCACGTGAAATCACTCGTGCATTCGTGAACGCTGATTTCGACGGCTTCGCGCGTAAGAAAGTGGTTAACATCGATTTCGTGATGCTGACCGAATACGCCGCTGACATCAAAACTGCCGTTGCTTACCCACCAGCCTCTCTGGTTAACACCTTCGGCGAGTGGATGGCGAAAAACGATAAAACTCAGCTGCGTATTTCCGAAACCGAAAAATATGCCCACGTCACTTTCTTCTTCAACGGTGGCGTAGAAGAGTCGTTCAAAGGCGAAGATCGCATTCTGATCAACTCGCCGAAAGTGGCTACCTACGATCTGCAGCCGGAAATGAGCTCCGCAGAGCTGACCGAAAAACTGGTTGCTGCCATCAAGAGCGGCAAATACGACACCATTATCTGTAACTATCCGAACGGAGACATGGTAGGTCACACCGGGGTGATGGAAGCAGCAGTTAAAGCAGTTGAAGCACTGGATCACTGCGTGGCAGAAGTGACCAAAGCTGTTGAGTCTGTGGGTGGACAACTGCTGATCACCGCTGACCACGGTAACGCTGAACAGATGCGCGATCCGGCTACGGGTCAGGCTCACACGGCGCATACCAACCTGCCAGTTCCGCTGATTTATGTTGGCGATAAGAACGTGAAAGCGGTTGAAGGCGGCAAACTTTCTGACATCGCGCCGACCATGCTCTCTTTAATGGGTATGGAAATCCCGCAAGAGATGACTGGTAAGCCGCTGTTCATCGTGGAATAATCCCTCCCCATGAGGGGAAAGGCGATTAATACCATGACACGGGCCACGAAACCGCGCAGGTTTGCAGTCAGGCCCATCATTTACGCCAGCGTTCTTTGCGCTGGCGTATTGTTGTGCACTTTTTCTGCCCACGCGGATGACCGTGACCAACTCAAGTCTATTCAGGCTGATATCGCTGCCAAAGAGCGTGCGGTACGCCAACAACAGCAACAACGCTCAAGCCTGCTGGCACAATTGAAAAAGCAGGAAGAGGCGATCTCCGAAGCCACTCGTAAACTGCGCGAAACGCAAAATACGCTCAATCAACTGAATAAACAGATTGATGAGATGAACGCCTCGATTGCCAAACTGGAACAGCAAAAAGCGGCTCAGGAACGCAGTCTCGCCGCGCAACTGGACGCCGCATTTCGCCAGGGTGAGCATACGGGTATACAGCTCATTCTCAGCGGTGAAGAAAGCCAGCGCGGTCAGCGTTTACAGGCTTATTTCGGCTATCTCAACCAGGCGCGACAAGAAACCATCGCCGAACTGAAGCAAACACGTGCAGAAGTCGCCATGCAGCGCGCCGAACTGGAAGAGAAACAGAGCGAGCAACAAACGCTGTTATACGAACAACGCGCCCAGCAGGCGAAGCTGACCCAGGCGCTGAACGAGCGTAAGAAGACGCTGGCAGGGCTGGAATCTTCCATTCAACAAGGTCAGCAGCAGCTAAGTGAACTGCGCGCCAACGAATCTCGTCTGCGTAATAGCATTGCTCGTGCAGAAGCGGCAGCGAAAGCGCGTGCTGAACGAGAAGCGCGTGAGGCTCAGGCTGTTCGCGACAGGCAAAAAGAAGCGACGCGCAAAGGCACCACCTACAAACCGACTGAAAGCGAAAAATCACTGATGTCCCGAACCGGTGGTCTGGGTGCGCCGCGTGGTCAGGCATTCTGGCCTGTTCGCGGGCCGACGCTGCACCGCTATGGCGAACAGCTACAGGGCGAACTGCGCTGGAAAGGGATGGTTATTGGTGCCTCTGAAGGTACTGAAGTTAAAGCGATTGCCGACGGTCGGGTGATTCTGGCTGACTGGCTGCAAGGCTACGGCCTGGTGGTGGTGGTTGAGCACGGTAAAGGCGACATGAGCCTTTATGGCTATAATCAGAGCGCACTGGTGAGCGTTGGTTCGCAGGTTCGCGCGGGCCAGCCAATTGCACTGGTGGGCAGCAGTGGCGGTCAGGGTCGGCCCTCACTCTATTTCGAAATTCGCCGCCAGGGTCAGGCGGTCAATCCACAGCCGTGGTTGGGAAGATAAGTTTTGTTTCCATTTCGTCGTAACGTTCTTGCATTTGCCGCTCTGTTGGCTCTCTCCTCCCCTGTATTTGCTGGCAAACTTGCCATCGTCATTGATGATTTTGGTTATCGCCCGCACAACGAAAACCAGGTGCTGGCGATGCCCTCCGCTATCTCTGTCGCCGTGTTACCTGACTCGCCACACGCCAGAGAGATGGCAACCAAAGCGCATAACAGCGGTCACGAAGTATTGATTCATCTACCGATGGCACCGTTGAGTAAGCAGCCGCTGGAGAAAAATACGCTGCGCCCGGAGATGAGCAGCGACGAGATTGAGCGCATTATTCGCAGTGCGGTCAATAACGTGCCCTATGCCGTGGGGATCAACAACCACATGGGCAGCAAGATGACCTCTAACCTTTTTGGTATGCAGAAAGTGATGCAGGCGCTGGCGCGTTACAATCTTTATTTCCTCGACAGTGTGACTATCGGTAATACCCAGGCGATGCGCGCCGCACAAGGTACTGGCGTAAAAGTCATCAAACGGAAAGTGTTTCTCGATGATTCCCAGAACGAAGCGGACATCCGTATGCAGTTCAATCGCGCAATTGACCTGGCGCGTCGCAACGGTTCAACCATCGCCATTGGTCATCCTCACCCTTCAACAGTTCGCGTATTGCAACAGATGGTTTATAACCTGCCGCCAGACATTACGCTGGTGAAAGCCAGCAGCTTGCTGAATGAACCGCAGGTCGATACGTCTACACCGCCGAAGAACACTGTGCCCGACGCACCGCGTAATCCGTTCCGTGGAGTGAAGCTGTGTAAACCGAAGAAACCGCTGGAACCGGTTTATGCTAATCGCTTCTTTGAAGTATTAAGCGAAAGCATCAGCCAGAGCACGCTGATCGTTTACTTCCAGCATCAGTGGCAGGGCTGGGGCAAACAGCCCGAAGCGGCGAAGTTTAACGCTAGCGCAAATTAAAGGCGCTGCGCGTAATGCGATGGTGCGACCGTGTTTTGTCGCGCCATTGCCATAAGCGGAAAGACCACAGTAATGCCTGATAACCCACCTTTACGCTGCGGACATTAGTAATCAGACGCTTATACATGCCGGAAGTAAATATCTCGGCAATCATCCGCTGGCGGGTAATAATATCCGGTTCTTTGCGCACCGCATGGCAAACGCGCAATGCTTCGTAAGTTATTTGTTGATGAAATTCCGGATAAATCATAATTTTGTCGGCATAATTTCTATTTAATTTCTCCAGCAGGCGGGTAATTTTAATATAGTGCCGTTGATAATTAAGATTTTTATTTCCTTGTCGATTCAACCGACTCACTGACGTATTATGCAGATAATATTTATATAACGATTGTTCGGTATATCGCGCACGCAGCGCGTTAAACATAAATTCTGTTGTCCAGACAATATCCTGATGATGCAATCCAGCAATAAATTTAATGTTATTTTTTACAATAACATCTCGGCGATAAACACCCATCCAGACAACGTGAGTCCAGCGGCGAGAAGAAAGTCCCATCCGCAGCCAGTCCGGGCCGGTTAATACGCCGGTTGAGCGAAGGCGATCGGTGGGGATGGATTGCCAGGTTTCCCCCGTTTCACGAAAACACCAGTCAGCATTGCACTGCGCCACATCGAGATCGTCCTCTAACGCCATTGTCATCAGCGTTTCGTACATGGTGGGATAGACTTCATCATCTGCATCGACAAAAGCAACATATTTGCCCGTCGCTGCCTCGATCCCGCGATTACGCGCCACCGATGCGCCAGCATTCGCCTGATGCAACAAACGAACGTGAGGAAAGTTTTCTGCGTAATGCTTTGCTATTTCAACAGAATTATCCGTTGAACCATCGTTAATAATAATGATTTCCAGAGCAGTCCAGGTTTGCGCAATTAAAGATTCCATACAAGTGCGGAAATCATCGCCCGCATTATATAACGGGATAATAACACTAAGTTTATTGGTGCTGTTCATCATAAATTACCGACGGCCTCTGAAGTTACCCTAACGTTGTACAGACTTTGTATTAAGAAACCATTAAGCCTGTGAGATATTATTTTTACAGGTGAGAGAGTCACTTCAGGCTAGAGAGATAATGAGAACAGCTATATAAGAGATCAGCGCAATTACGATATCTTTATTACACTGACAGGATTTTACATATTTAACAGATTATCCTCAGATAAAAGGGCTGGAATACCAGCCCTTATTCGTGTTAATCCCAGCTCAGGATAACTTTCCCGGACTGGCCTGAACGCATAGCGTCGAAGCCCTTCTGGAAATCATCGATGGAGAAACGATGGGTAATGATTGGCGAGAGATCGAGGCCAGACTGAATCAGCGCCGCCATCTTGTACCAAGTTTCAAACATCTCACGACCGTAAATGCCTTTAATGAACAAGCCTTTAAAGATCACTTTTGTCCAGTCGATCGACATGTCAGAAGGTGGAATACCTAGCATCGCAATACGGCCACCGTGGTTCATGGTGTCGAGCATGGTACGAAACGCTGGCGGCGCACCGGACATTTCCAGACCGACATCAAAACCTTCGGTCATGCCTAGCTCCGCCATCACGTCATTGAGATTTTCTTTCGCGACGTTAACTGCACGCGTAATACCCATTTTGCGCGCCAGCTCGAGACGATATTCATTAACGTCGGTGATAACCACATTACGCGCGCCGACATGTTTCGCCACCGCCGCCGCCATAATACCAATCGGGCCTGCACCAGAAACCAGAACATCTTCGCCCACTAAATCAAACGACAGTGCCGTGTGTACAGCATTTCCGAACGGATCGAAAATTGCGGCTAAGTCGTCGGAGATATTGTCGGGGATTTTGAAGGCGTTGAACGCCGGAATCACCAGATATTCGGCGAAGCAGCCCGGACGGTTAACGCCGACGCCGATCGTGTTGCGGCACAGATGGGTACGACCACCACGGCAGTTACGGCAATGACCGCAGGTGATATGACCTTCGCCAGACACGCGATCGCCAATCTGGAAGCCTTTCACTTCCTGACCAATGCCCACCACTTCACCAACATACTCATGGCCCACGACCATCGGCACCGGGATGGTTTTTTGCGACCACTCATCCCAGTTATAGATGTGAACGTCAGTCCCGCAGATGGCTGTTTTACGGATTTTAATCAGCAGATCGTTATGCCCGAGTTCCGGTACAGGAACGTCAGTCATCCAGATGCCCTCTTCCGCTTTCAGTTTGGATAACGCTTTCATCTCACATCCTCACTCAGGCAATTACGCCCAGTTGTTTACCAATACGCGTGAACGCTTCTACCGCACGCGTAATTTGCTCAGGAGTATGCGCCGCAGACATCTGGGTACGAATACGCGCCTGACCTTTCGGAACGACCGGATAGAAGAACCCGGTGACGTAAATACCCTCTTTTTGCAGCTCGCGGGCAAATTTCTGCGCCACTACTGCATCACCAAGCATGACCGGAATAATGGCGTGATCGGCACCCGCCAGGGTAAAGCCCGCCGCCGACATTTGCTCACGGAACTGACGCGCGTTAGCCCACAGGCGGTCACGCAGTTCGCTGCCCGCTTCGACCATCTCCAGCACTTTAATGGAAGCGGCGACAATCGCTGGTGCCAGCGAGTTGGAGAACAGGTACGGACGAGAACGCTGGCGCAGCCACTCAACCACTTCTTTGCGCGCAGCAGTGTAACCACCAGAAGCACCGCCTAAG
This sequence comes from Escherichia sp. MR, assembly GCF_005280595.1. NCBI lineage: Bacteria > Pseudomonadati > Pseudomonadota > Gammaproteobacteria > Enterobacterales > Enterobacteriaceae > Escherichia > Escherichia sp. MR. Next base: position 15,196 of record NZ_SZVK01000020.1, read on the forward strand.
GCTTTACCCAACGTGCCGGTGATAATATCGACACGACCCATCACATCGCAGTATTCATGGGAACCACGACCGTTTTCACCGACAAAACCAACCGCGTGGGAGTCATCCACCATCACCAGCGCATCGTAAATATCTGCCAAATCGCAAACGCCTTTCAGGTTGGCAATCACGCCGTCCATCGAGAACACGCCGTCGGTGGCAATCAGCACATGTCGCGCTCCGGCTTCACGCGCTTCTTTTAAACGCGCTTCCAGCTCCTGCATATTGTTGTTGGCATAGCGATAACGTTTGGCTTTGCACAGACGCACACCATCAATAATAGACGCGTGGTTCAGTGCGTCGGAGATAATGGCGTCTTCCGCGCCCAGCAGCGTTTCAAACAGGCCGCCGTTGGCATCAAAACAGGAAGAGTAGAGAATCGCATCTTCCATACCCAGGAATGCCGCCAGTTTCTGCTCAAGCTCTTTATGGCTATCCTGAGTGCCGCAGATAAAACGTACTGAAGCCATGCCGAAACCATGAGAATCCATTCCCGCTTTTGCCGCCGCAATCAGCTCTGGATGGTTCGCCAGCCCAAGATAGTTGTTGGCACAAAAGTTGATGACGTGGCTTCCATCAGCCACAGTGATGTCTGCTTGCTGCACAGACGTGATAATGCGCTCTTCTTTAAACAACCCTTCCGCCCGTGCGGTTTCCAGGTCGTTGGTTAACTGCTGATAAAATTCTCCACGCATTGCGATTCTCCAGACAGGGCAAATTCCAGCACATATTACCCAAACTTATAGGTCGCGACGAGATGACGCGTTAACACTTCTGCAAAATTTAGAATAAATAACGCCCATTACTCTCACTTTCGGCGAATGGCTGAAGCCAACGTCGTGTAGTGATATGATAGAAGTATTCGTGTCTGAGATTGTCTCTGACTCCATAATTCGAAGGTTACAGTTATGATCATCGTTACCGGCGGCGCGGGCTTTATCGGCAGCAACATCGTTAAGGCCCTGAATGATAAAGGCATCACCGATATTCTGGTGGTGGACAACCTGAAAGACGGCACCAAGTTTGTGAACCTGGTGGATCTGAATATCGCGGACTATATGGATAAGGAAGACTTCCTGATCCAGATTATGGCTGGCGAAGAGTTCGGCGATGTCGAAGCGATTTTCCACGAAGGTGCGTGCTCATCCACCACCGAGTGGGATGGCAAGTATATGATGGATAACAACTATCAATACTCCAAAGAGCTGCTGCACTACTGCCTGGAGCGCGAAATTCCGTTCCTGTATGCATCTTCCGCAGCGACCTATGGCGGACGCACCTCCGACTTTATTGAATCCCGCGAATACGAAAAACCACTTAACGTCTACGGTTACTCAAAATTCCTGTTTGATGAATATGTTCGTCAGATTCTGCCAGAAGCGAACTCGCAGATTGTTGGTTTCCGTTATTTCAACGTTTATGGGCCGCGTGAAGGTCATAAAGGCAGCATGGCGAGCGTCGCTTTCCATCTCAACACTCAACTTAACAACGGTGAATCACCGAAGCTGTTCGAAGGTAGCGAGAACTTCAAACGCGACTTCGTCTACGTGGGCGACGTGGCAGATGTGAATCTGTGGTTCCTGGAAAATGGCGTTTCCGGCATCTTCAACCTCGGCACTGGTCGTGCTGAATCCTTCCAGGCAGTAGCAGATGCAACACTGGCTTATCACAAGAAGGGTCAGATCGAATACATTCCGTTCCCGGATAAACTGAAAGGCCGCTATCAAGCGTTTACTCAGGCGGATCTGACTAATCTGCGCGCGGCGGGTTACGACAAACCGTTCAAAACCGTTGCTGAAGGTGTAACGGAATATATGGCCTGGCTGAATCGCGACGCGTAACTATGAAGATTTTGGTGATAGGCCCGTCTTGGGTTGGCGACATGATGATGTCGCAAAGTCTCTATCGCACGCTCCAGGCGCGCTATCCCCAGGCGATAATCGACGTGATGGCACCGGCATGGTGCCGTCCGTTATTATCGCGGATGCCGGAAGTTAACGAAGCTATCCCTATGCCTCTCGGTCACGGTTCGCTGGAAATCGGCGAACGCCGCAAGCTGGGACATAGCCTGCGCGATAAACGTTACGACCGCGCCTACGTCTTACCCAACTCCTTTAAATCCGCATTAGTGCCTTTCTTCGCAGGTATTCCACATCGCACCGGCTGGCGTGGTGAAATGCGCTACGGTTTGCTCAACGATGTGCGCGTGCTTGATAAAGAAGACTGGCCGCTAATGGTGGAACGCTATGTCGCGCTGGCCTATGACAAAGGCGTAATGCGTACCGCACAAGATCTACCAAAACCGTTGTTATGGCCGCAATTGCAGGTGAGCGAAGGTGAAAAATCGTATACCTGTAACCAATTTTCCCTCTCATCAGAACGTCCGATGATTGGCTTTTGCCCAGGAGCGGAGTTTGGCCCGGCAAAACGCTGGCCGCACTACCACTACGCAGAGCTGGCAAAGCAGCTAATTGATGAAGGTTATCAGGTGGTTCTGTTTGGTTCGGCGAAAGATCATGAGGCGGGCAATGAGATACTCGCCGCACTGAATACTGAGCAGCAGGCATGGTGTCGTAATCTGGCGGGAGAAACGCAGCTTGATCAAGCCGTTATTCTGATTGCGGCCTGTAAAGCCATTGTCACCAACGATTCTGGTCTGATGCACGTCGCAGCGGCACTGAATCGTCCGCTGGTCGCACTGTATGGGCCAAGCAGCCCGGACTTTACGCCGCCGCTTTCTCATAAAGCGCGAGTCATTCGTCTGATTACTGGCTACCACAAAGTGCGTAAAGGCGATGCCGCAGAAGGGTATCACCAGAGTCTGATCGACATTACTCCCCAGCGCGTACTGGAAGAACTCAACGCACTGTTGTTACAAGAGGAAGCCTGACGGATGCGGGTTCTTATCGTCAAAACATCGTCGATGGGCGATGTCCTCCATACGCTGCCCGCGCTAACCGATGCGCAGCAGGCAATCCCTGGAATAACGTTTGATTGGGTGGTGGAAGAAGGTTTTGCGCAGATCCCTTCCTGGCACGCCGCCGTTGAACGGGTTATTCCGGTAGCGATACGCCGCTGGCGTAAAGCGTGGTTTTCTGCACCTATTAAAGCGGAGCGGAAAGCGTTTCGTGAAACGCTACAGGCAGAAAACTATGATGCGATTATTGATGCGCAAGGGCTGGTAAAAAGCGCAGCACTGGTGACACGTCTGGCGCATGGCATTAAGCATGGAATGGACTGGCAAACCGCTCGCGAACCACTGGCAAGCCTGTTTTACAATCGCAAACATCATATTGCCAAACAGCAGCACGCCGTAGAGCGCACCCGCGAGCTGTTCGCCAAAAGCCTGGGTTACAGCAAACCACAGACTCAGGGCGACTATGCCATTGCGCAGCATTTCCTGGCTAACCCGCCGGCGGATGCTGGCGAATACGCCGTATTTCTTCATGCGACGACCCGTGATGATAAACACTGGCCGGAAGAACACTGGCGAGAATTAATTGGCTTACTGGCAGGTTCAGGGATTCGCATTAAACTTCCCTGGGGCGCACCACATGAAGAAGCGCGAGCGAAAAGGCTGGCGGAAGGATTTGATTATGTCGACGTATTGCCGAAGATGAGTCTGGAAGGTGTTGCCAGCGTGCTGGCTGGGGCGAAATTCGTGGTTTCGGTGGATACGGGATTAAGCCATTTAACTGCGGCTCTGGATAAACCTAATATCACTGTCTATGGACCAACCGATCCGGGATTAATTGGCGGGTATGGGAAGAATCAGGTGGTTTGTAGGGCGCCGGGGAAAAGTTTAATTAATCTCAACGGTCAAGCAGTTTTGGAAAAATTATCATCATTATAAAGGTAAAACATGCCAACCTTCATTAAACTCCAATCATGGAAACCTTACGCTTTAAAATCATCTATGATTTTAGAGATTATGACTTATGTTTTATGTTTTTTCTTATTAATTATCGCTCTCGTCAATAATACTCTTAGTATAAAATTATTTAACGTTACAGCTATGGTAGGTTTATTGGCCCTCATTCTTAGAGGTAAACAACTAAGTATCAACCGAAACGTCCTTATTCTCCCATTATCTATATTTATTATAGGATTAGTTGATTTAGTTTGGTATTCATTATTTAAATTCGATAATTCACTTTTTCGAGCAACTTATCATAATTATTTAAACACAGCTAAAATATTTCTATTTGGTACGATTTTAGTTTTCTTAGCTCTGAATACTAGAATAAAACTAAAAAAAGACAGTGTATTATATATTTTTTATACTTTATCATTTATTATAGCTACTTATGCAGTTTATATAAAAATGAAAACAAACTGGGAGAGAATATATTTTGAAATCGGAACGCCTACTGGTGCATCGTATTCTATAATGTTTATTGGAATACTAAGTTCAGTCGCGGTATTCTATACAAGAAACAAAAATCCTTATTTGTTCATTTTAAATAGCTTAGCTATCTTCTATGCCTTATTGCTAACGCAGACAAGAGTAACATTAGTAGTTTATCCACTCATTTGTGTAATAACATTTGTTTTGTTTTATATTAAATATCCCAAAAAGATATTAACATCTGCAATAGTATTCATTGTACTTCTAACAGGCCTGATATATTCATTTTCTCAAACATTACAAAATAGATACGCAGAGGGTGTGAATGATTTAGTACAGTATACTAATAATAGTAATTCATCACTTGGTGCCAGAATAGCAATGTATGAAATGGGTATAGACATTTTCAAAGAATCTACACTTACATTGAGATCAGCAGAAGCGCGTGCGCAAAAGATGCATTTATTTGTTTCTGAGCAAAGTCGCTTAGCTGGGGCATTAGAATTTACTAATATACATTTACATAATGAAATAATCGAGGCCGCGTCGTTAAAAGGGATTTTAGGAATAGTCTCTGTGTTATTCTTTTATATTGCATTGTGCTTCACCGCTTATACTGAGAGAAATATAGGTCTTTTTGCATTAACATTAGGTATTATTGGCGTCGGTGTTAGTGATGTAATCATTTGGGCTAGAAGTATCCCAATTATAATAATTTCAGCATTGACGCTATTAGTTATGATTAGAAAAGTAAAAGCCAACAGCATTAGATAATAGAATAAGTAAAAAGTGGGAATCCCCACTTTTTATTTATCGGTGATTAACTTATTCAAGGATAAGAATAATATCTTTGAATCGATATCTTGTACCGTAAAAGTTGGAGAAATTATTTGTATCGCATTAGGATTATTTGGCCCCCAAATTAAGTGTGAGGGATAACTTTGACGACGCGCATTTGGATAAAGAGCAAGTGTAGGACGTTTATACGCTGATGCTATATGTACAAGAGCAGTATCAACTGATATAACATAATTACTAAACTTAGTAAGTGCCACTGTATAAATAAAATCTTTATATGGCAAAATATCAATATCAGGTATAGATATTGTTTTTAGATCTTGATGTAAACCGGTAAATATAACTCTGTAGTTCGGTAATTTACTTTTGATCAGTTGATATATAAAACATATCTGCTCTGATGTTAATCTACATATTTTCTTTGCCCCCAATGGATTTATAATTACGATTTTAGAGTCGCCAATAAAATCTTTTATTTTATTTTCAACATCTACAGGTAAATGCAAGTCGTAGTCGGTGGAAAATTCACCCTCACCATAAATATGCTTCAGTATTTCTGTTGCTCGTGTACTCATATGTTCTTTTAAACATTCATCGTGGGGATGGTAAAATGAATAGTAACGCTTATACCATTGATCAAACCCCAGAATGTAAGAATCTTTCAAACTTGATAATATTAAACTATGCTTAAATGAAGGCATTGTCTCAAAGGGGTCTAATACAATATCGAACTGTAAATTCCGCAGATGCTTACATAAACTAAGCATTTTAAGGGAACCAGTTGATTCTTTAACACACAACTCAAATATATTTTTATTATTAGAGAGAAACTCCCTACCCTTTCTATTTGTGAGGATTGTTATTTGAACTCCTTTACTGTAAAGTTCACGATAAATCGAACTTAATACAATTAGATCACCGAGTTTATTATTATCATGAATGATAAGGCATGATTTAACTTGCGCTGGTTCTGTAACTTGATTATTGATTTTCTTACGAAATAAAAAAGCAAGAAAATTAATCTTGATTTTGTTTATATAAAATCTTTTCTTTTTGTGAAAAGTACCTAAACGCATTTTTATACCATATTATTTTAGTTTCAGGGTGATTAATTAGCATAAGAATCAGTTGGAGCTTTATATTGTATTTTTTTTCTTGTCCTATCCTTTGATTCTTCTGTACTGATATCTTGAAGTTTAATAAATGGAATTACATCGTAAGAAATAGCCGTATCATCAGACAAATTATAAATATTAATATCTTTTACATTATCATGCATAAAACGGAAAAATGGCAAGATTTTAAATAAATCCCTACTCAATTCCGAGGGCATAGGATTCTTATTTTCATCATAGAAACGCGAACAGCTACCCGTTAAATCCAGACCTGAACAAATAATCCGAGCATACTTAAGTGAATATGCTATTTGAATTGCAGCAAAGGCAATAGTATGGCATGAGCAATAACCAAGACTAATGTCTTTGCAAAATCCAACCAGACGACCTTTTTTAGACCACGGTACAGAGATCAGCAGTTCTTTGTGAATCTGGCTCAAAATATTAAATTTAATCTTCTTTATAAAACCACCTTTTTCCCGGCGGTAAAAAGACCGTAATATAAGGCAGTTCTGGAGGATATAAAGTTTATCTTCTTCGGAGGCGTGTTCATAAACGTCAACGTTTACGATAGTATAACGGCTTCTTTGGCTAAAATTGTAAAAATCATCACGACGCTGATGTAAAAAGCGAACATCTGTAAGTACATAAATAAAGGGAATAATATTATGACTTAACAGATATTGTGCTGAACCATTGACAGCAATAATATCCCTTGTCCGTAATACCGACAAAGGTGTCTTTTGCGATGTGGGGCCAGATAGAAAAATAATAACATCATTAGATGTTTTATTTTCAATCAGGTTTTCAACATCTTTTTTGTCAATGTATCGAATATTCTTCATGATAAACCTGTGAAATAAATAACTCCGTATAAAAATGCCTAACGAAGACGCGTAATGGTGGGATATTTCTGCTTTAGCGTGCTGGTTTTCCTTTCAAACGCCGCATAATATTGCGCATTTTTTTACGATAAACTAAAAGATAATAACCTAGATCCTTAATCTCATTTTTAATACCGTAATGACGCTCTAAATCTATACGGTCTTTCGCTTTCCGTTGCGCTGAAGCACGTTTCCCAGAGAGATCAATAATTCGAACTTCACCATTTTTAATAATGAAGTTACCACGATGAGGATCACCAGAGACCATACCATGTTGATGCAAAGAATGAATTGATTGCTGAATTTTATTTTTTAACTCGTTATCAATATTGGGTATATCACATAACTCTACACCATCAATATACTCGATCAGCATGATATATGTATGGACAAATCGTAAAGTTTTTCGCTCTGCTAATAAATAAAAATCATTGAGAGTATGTAATCCTTCATTTCGCACTTTTTGGGTTTGTTCAAAAAGGCGTTCGTAATAATCTCCTTTTAATAGAGATTTAAAAAAACGCTCGTTGCGTTTAATTTTGGGAGAAAAGACCTTAAGCACCAACTTACCGTAATCGGTGTCAATAAGCATGACTTTTGTATCATCAATAGAACGAAACACTTTGATGATCTTAATATTATAAGACAAAAAGTCATTTAATACATTGAGGTACTTTGAATTGTTGTCATCAGTAAAAACAACAAAATCTTTAACCTTATTTTTCTGAATCATGATAAGCCAATTAAAAGTTATTTACTGTAATATTTTCGGTAAAGATAACGAACCCCTGCTATAATGCCAGTTACGTAATGATGCTGAACTAACAAATGCTTATATCTTTTCTTAAATTCGATAACTGATTTTGCATCTCTGGGGGAATCATTTTTCCATGGCGAGTTATCTAACGCTATTTTAAAGTATTTTACAGATGGATAAATTGCCCATTTATGCCACGGTTTAGTTGCCCCTGTATAATGGATGAGAAGCGTGTTTTCTGTAATCAACTTTTTATAGTTCTGATGTGTTTTATCTTTTAATTCGCTTTTAATGGTATAAATAGTATTGAATTCACGAGGCAAAAATATTGTCATCCCTTTCAATAAAACATTCATAACATCTTGATCGGGATATTTATAAACATTATCTTTACTCATAAGAATAGATAACGCTTTTTCTGTTAGTTTTGCATTGGCCCATTTTTTTAAGTCTAAATAAACCACTCCTGAATTAAAGTAGCGCCCCCTTAGTTCAGGATCAGACAACCTGGATACCGCCTTTTCCTGCATTGGCTCAACATCTTTAACAACAGCAGCCACCGCTCCGTTTAAATCCAGATGAAGTAATTGGCTAATATCACCCTTACAAACAACATCCGCATCAAGATAAAGTAAACGATCAAGCGTCAGACCCAATAATTGAAACGCAAACAAACGAAAGTACATTGCTCTTGACCAGACCTGTGTACAAGGCAAGCACTGAAGCTTATCAGTATTAATTCTATAAAGCGTGATTCTTAATTGGTATTGCCTTGCAAGTTTTTCGACCTTTTGAAAAAAATCATCATTATAAACATCAGCAATAATATAAAAATCAAGATTAATATGTCGATTATTTAGGACAATTGATGTGATAGAAATACCTACACCATCAAGATAATTAGCATCGACACCATAGGCAACATTTAAACATTCAGAAGTATTTTTATTAGTTAGCCTAAAATCCCAGGCTTTAACTTTATCTATCTCTATGGCAGGAAATGAGTCCACAAGGCTACCCTTATATCATTACTTTATAGATTCCCAGTTTAATGCTTTATCTTTTCAATAAAATACAAAAGATAATTGCTAAATCCTTTTATATATCTATGCTTTTTCAGCATATGTTTTGCGCTATACCTTAATTGATTGCTATTGTTTGGTTTCAGCAACGCCGTATTCTTCCATGGCGAAGCATTTTTTGCCTCCATAAAGGCTTGTGATACAGGATAATCCCAGGCCCAATCATGCCAGGGCTTGGTCGGACCAATATAATGGATAAAAATAGTATCGCTGGTTACTGGATTTTTAAAACTTTCTTTGAGTTGGTAATTTAAGCTAAACTGGGTATTGTATTTTATATCAGAAAAAATAAGTTTATCTGCCAGTAGCATATTTAATACATCCTGATCAGGATGTGTTATTTTTTTTACTATCTCCGGATCATTTAACATTGCAATGGCTCGTGCAGAAACCTGCTCAACTGCCCATTGGTGAGTATTGATCAATAAAAAACCAGAGTTAAAATAACCTTTAGCAATCCCCACAACACCTAACGAATGTGCACGTTTTTCCCACCAGTCATTTTGTCCTTCGGTAACAACCATTGCGACTGTATGATCAGGAAACGTAAAATTAATAAGTGGTTCTATAGTTCCCTGACAAATGATATCTGCATCCAGATATAGAACTTTAGGTGTTTTATTAATAAAGTAATCTGCAATAATAAAGCGAAAATAGATTGCATGAGTCCAGTTCTTGGTACTTGGCAATGAACGGAGCCGATCGCCATTAATTAAATATACCTTAATCCTGGTTTTGTATTGCTGAGCCAGAGCATCAAAATATTTTCGATCATCTTCACAAAAATAGTCTGTGAAAATATGGAAACATAAGCGATTTCCTTCATTATATTTTAATATTGAAGCAATCGAAATTCCGCAACCAAAAAGAAAATTCTTGTCAGTTCCATAAGCAATATCCAGACAAAGACTTTCTGTTTCTACTTTATAATTGTAATCAATAACTGAATTGAGAAACTCAGTCTCCTGGAAAAAAACCTGCTGCATCATTTCCTCCGGGAAATAACAGAAATAATTATCTTGTGTAATCTGTCATAATATTTCTGCTGGTAAAATTTATCGATCGACGCAGGAATTTTTTCATGTTCGATGAGAATTTCACCGGCTATGTATTTATTGAGAAGAGAAACAAAACTGGTCATATCACCCGGTTGATATAAATGACCATTAACATCAGGCTGGATGATGTCAGCAGGCCCGGAGACACAATCTGCACTGATACAAGGAATCCCCCACGATAAGGCTTCAAGCAGAGTCATCGGGAAACCTTCAAAAGATGACGTGAGTAATAACGCACTCACTTTTTTAATATCCTGCTGAACTAATTCCCAGGGATGTTGTTGCCAACCATACCAGACAATTCGATCATCAATATTTAACTCTCTACCATAAGCCTGGCATTTTTCGAAATCGGAACCATCACCCAATACATGAAGTTTCCAGTCACCTTGCACTTGTGATAAGCCATCAAGCAGATCTTTTACTCGTTTCTGACCTTCGAATTTCATGCGTCCGACATAAATGAAGGTTGCCGTTTCGCCTTCTTCGGGTGCTGGAATGACTGAATCTTTCGCTTCGACAGGGTTAAAAATAACGTTTATCGTCGGTTCTGGTACACCCCGGTTAATCATTTGTTGTTTAATACCGGAGCTGATTGCTAAATGATAGTCGGCACAGGTGATATATTCAGCATGTTTTTTATGATCTAAAGAAAAATGCGGCCATGAAAATACAGGTACATCAACTCCAGATTTTTTACGCGCTTTTTCCGCATACAAACATGAGATCACATCAATACAAATAACAACATCTGGCTGATAATTCTGAAGCCATTTGCTTAAAGCATGAATATGCTTCGCGCGACGTAAAAAACCTAAGCGAATGTTGGAAAATGAACACGAGTACTTAATACCTTCCAGCCATCCCTTATCCATTTTGTCATTCCGGCAAAAGAAAAACATTTCACTTTGGATATGTTGTTGTCTGAAGGTGGTAATAACATCTCGAATGACTGTTTCCATACCACCAAACCCTGAAACAGCTTCGCCGATAAACGCTATTTTCATAGGAACTCTCATTAATTGAGTAAAACTCACTGTTTTAACGGTTTTATTTGTCTATAAAATCAGAAATAATTGTTGACATCATTTTATCAGGACTGAATTTATATAAACTATCATAATCCATTGGTTTAACAGATGAGTTAATAAAATACTCTAACTTATCCCAATCATCATGACCTATTATAAAAAAGCGAGACTCACTATAGATTTCTGAATCAAGTATATTTATATTGTTAGTAATTAATTTTTTATTAAAAAATAGTGCCTCAAGTATCCGAAGAGTCCAGCCAGATTGATTTTCTTTAGTTATATCAACAATTATATTAGAATTTAATGTTCTTCTAATATTCTCTTCATAAGGTATTTGTTTTTCAATCAAATACTTTGAAGTAGGAGAGGATGTCTTATCTTTAACAACATTAAAATCTAGCTTACATCCTAGTGTTGTTAATCTATCAGCTAATTCATCAATTATTTGAAGACGCCCTTTATCACGACCAAGGAAAAAGCATATTGGCTGGCTGTTATTTTTGTCAAACAAACTATAACTTGTAATTTCTTCCATTCCGATAGGAAAAAATTGTTCTATTGCTTTGGTCTTCTCATTCCCTATAAATCTATTTTCAAAATCATAGATAATATCGAAATAATTTGCACTATCAAAAATAAAATCTTCGCTAACAGTATTTCTTAGCAGCAAAACCTTATGGCAATTAATATTTTTTAATATTTGTTTATTAATTCCTTTATTAATCACACTGTCATTAAAGATAATTATATCATCCTTTTTAACAGCATTGAGATTATGTTTGATGAATAATCGTCCCAACCATGCATTATCCATCCCTAACTTCGAAAGTTTCTTATTAATCCAGTTGTATTTTTTTGGAGTTGTTATATTTTTTATCTTATACTTTTTTTTCAAGTACTGGATCATTTTTAATTCATAATCTGCAACCCAGTTTATAAAATAAATAGTCATAATGAAGTTAGTTCCAGTACATACTGATAAATATTTTTATAATCCTTTGCGTTGTGTTCGCTCTTTAATACGCTCGGCCTTAATGCTTGCCATGTTCAATAAATTCCGTTCAAGAGATAATATTTTTCGTAAAGGCATCCCAAAATAAACCTTCATAAATCGCCATATATCTCTCTGCGTCAGGCCAATATTCATCGATGAAAAATATAGACCAATCAAATCTTTATCCCGCCAACGACGTGGGACTTTTTCCCGTATCTGCGCGCGATGCAGGTCTATTACCGAAATTTTTAATTCATCTTCCCGGCCAGTGAACGGTAAATGAAGCAAAAAGTGGCAGATATAACAATCACGATGATTTATTCCTGCTGCGTGCATTTTACGCACCATAGTTGCCACTCGTGTAATCAGCATACGCTTAACACATATATCAGGCGGATTAACTGTCCAATCTGCACAATAATCTTCAAGGCTAATCGTAGGAGTAAGATCTTCGGTAATAATAAATGATGTACGGGTTAATGGATTTAACCCTTTTTCACCAAACCCTATACCGTGCATCGTATCAACACCGACATCATGCAGTCGATGAATAGCGTGCCACTCTCTGTCTGCGCCTAAAACGGGCATACGCAATGAGAGCAGGTTTTTTATAATTTCTTTTAAGGTCGTACCTTTGTGCCATTTAAGGAAATAGCTTTTCCCAGCCAATTCAAAGCGTAATGTTCGACGTGTCTCTAGTTCGCGAAAGACTTCGCCATTCAGTTTTTTAACTTCTGTAAAAGCATCTTTACCACGCCAAAGTGTGGCAAGCGGCTCTTTTAATTCAACCATCTAAACCACCTATAATAATATCTGCGGCTTTCTCTGGCAGGCTGTATAAATCCTGAGTATCTGCATAATGGCGAGCATTCTCCGCCCAGGCCATTCGTAGCGAATACTGTGTTAATGCTTTGCGTAAGATCGCATTTAATTCTTCCTGACGGAATGGTTCCGCGATAACCGCTCCACAATTAGCATCCGCAATATAATGCGCGTATCCACATACTGCGGTTGTCAAAACAGGTAATCCAGCGGTGATCGCCTCAAGGAGAACAATACCTGCAGCTTCCTGGTAAGCGGGATGCAGTAAGATATCTGCCGCTGCCATTAATTCAGACACGTCATTCCTCCCGGAAAAGAAATGCACGTTGCTACGTACCCCAAGCTTTTCTGCCAGCACTTCAAATTTGCGTGGTTTATCCTGACCAACGACAAACAAAAGCGTATTGTGGCGTAATGATTCAGGTAATGATGCCAAAGCCTTAATTGAGCGATCCACACCTTTACGACCGAAATCTGACCCAACCTGTAGCAATAAGTTTTGTTGTTCGGTTATGCCATTTTTCTGACGATATATTTCACGACTGTTTGGGATTTGCTCGCTGTATTTCCTGTCCGGATAGATGCCGGGGGGGAGAATTTGAAAACGTTCTGGTTCAGTCTGGTAATGCTTCTGAAAATCGGCGATTTGCTTATCGGTCAGCATCATGAGTTTCGTCGATTTACCATGCTCAAATGTCGCTCGCTCAAATGCGGCATAATGCCGATAGCGTGATGTTAAACGATAGAAAAAACCTTTTTCTTGCGCGACTTTCTCAGCGTAACAGACATCGGCGGCAAAATAGACATCCAGCCCAGGCATCTTATTAAACCCAACGACACGATCCGCAGGATGCGCTTTGAGATGATTTTGTACCCAGGCATAATATTCTTTATTACGTCCATGGTTAGTATGGGATTTAACCGGTACGCGAATAAGCTCAAATGCTTCCGGACAATCACCTTCCCACGACTGTGTATATACCCGAACATGGTGGCCCCGTGCGGCAACTGTTGACGCAATACGCATAAAGTCACGCTGTAGACCACCAAATGGAAAATATTTATATAAACAAAACGCCACAATCATAATTATGCATTCCTGTTAGCTGAAGGAGCATCTTCTGGCAACAGCTTTTCCGTAGCGGCAATGACATCTTCCGCTGGAATAACAGAAAGATATTTTTTGTTGCGGTCAAGTTCATGCCGGGTGGGCATTTGTTGATAATTACCCGCCCAGAACTGAATAATATTATCGGTCCATGGACGCCAGAATACATGATCAGTGGCCCCAAACAGGCTAATAACTGGCGTCTTCACCGCCGCCGCAATATGCCCTGGCGCAGAATCCACACCAATAAAGAGTACGGCATGATCAATTAACGCACCCAGTTCAGGAAACCGTGTTTTACCTGCAAGGCCAGTGATAGGTTTTGTTTGGCAGCCTTGTGCTATTTCATCTACACAGGCGAGATCATCTGCCGAAGGCCCACAGGTCAGCACAACCTGATAACCACGCCGTTGCAAAGCATCGATAACCATAGAAAACTTATCATTATCCCAGCACTTAAATATCTGACGAGCTGTCGGTTGGATGACGACATAATGATCTTTCACGCCCAGAGCATCTAATTCCTGCCGCATTTTCTTCCAGCAATCATCGGCGTAACTCATTGTTGTGTCGGTGTAGAAATCGGTAATACCTAATGGCTCAAGGACCGATAAATTACGCTCAACAATATGTGTACCGTGTATTGGCGCTAAGTGTGTAAAGCTTTTTTTCCAAATACTATGCTGCCGATGACCATAAAGTTGCGATATTTTCATACGTGCCGGTAAACAACGCACCAGCAGTGCTACCATCCATTGATCCGTAAGATTAATGACCAGGTCATAATTATTCGCACGCAGAGTTTTTATCAACGAAAGCACATTTTTAATTTTATCGAATGTTCCCGCACCTTTATTGCTTATGCCATAGAGCGTATTAATTTCCGGGTTTTCAGACAAAATAGGAATTGTATCCTGATAAAGCAGCATATCGATTTTTGCATCGGGATAATTCTGCTTGAGCGTACTGATGACAGGAGTAGTTAATAACATATCTCCGTGATATCGCATCTTTATGACCAGGATATTTCGAAATGGCTTTTCCACTAGCGACTCTTTTGTATGATTGTCTGGTTAAGTTAAGCAGAAAAAAGCACGCTACCGCCCCAGGCTCAACAGCTACCTGAATACTGATAACGCACTTACTTTGGCGTGCTAGTGTATCATTTCTTTCGCAGCAATCCGACCCGAATGTTTTTTATACACAAAATGGTTTTTAATCATAAAAATCATGCAGATAAAAAACCACATGCAGATAATTCTGGTACGGACGATGCCTATATAGAGTTGCAAATTGGTTCGGGCTTCAATGAATCGCATAAAAATACAAAAAAACTGGAGATGTCGCGGTAGTTCAGACCAAACAGAAGCTATTTAAGTCAAAAACAGGAAAAGTAATGGTAAAGCCCCAACTAAATACATAGAATCCCCAGCACATCCATAAGTCAGCTATTTATTATGCTCGAATTGCTTTACACCGCCCTTCTCTACCTTATTCAGCCGTTGATCTGGATACGGCTCTGGGTGCGCGGACGTAAGGCTCCGGCCTATCGAAAACGCTGGGGTGAACGTTACGGTTTTTACCGCCATCCGCTGAAACCAGGCGGCATTATGCTGCACTCCGTCTCCGTCGGTGAAACTCTGGCGGCGATCCCGTTGGTGCGCGCGCTGCGTCATCGCTACCCTGATTTGCCGATTACCGTTACAACCATGACGCCAACCGGTTCGGAGCGCGTACAATCAGCGTTTGGGAAGGATGTTCAACACGTTTATCTGCCTTACGATCTGCCCGATGCGCTCAACCGTTTCCTTAATAAAGTAGACCCTAAACTGGTGTTGATTATGGAAACCGAGTTGTGGCCAAACCTGATTGCGGCGCTACATAAACGTAAAATTCCGCTGGTTATCGCCAACGCGCGACTTTCTGCGCGCTCTGCGGCAGGTTACGCCAAACTGGGCAAATTCGTTCGTCGCTTACTGCGTCGTATTACGCTGATTGCCGCCCAAAATGAAGAAGATGGTGCACGTTTTGTGGCGCTGGGCGCAAAAAATAATCAGGTGACCGTTACCGGTAGCCTGAAATTCGATATTTCTGTAACACCACAACTGGCTGCTAAAGCAGTGACGCTGCGCCGCCAGTGGGCGCCACATCGCCCGGTATGGATTGCCACCAGTACTCATGATGGTGAAGAGAGCGTGGTAATTGCCGCGCATCAGGCGCTGTTAAAGCAGTTCCCTAATTTATTGCTCATTCTTGTTCCACGTCATCCGGAACGCTTCCCGGATGCGATTAACCTGGTCCGCCAGGCTGGACTAAGCTATATCACACGCTCTTCCGGAGAAATCCCTTCCGCCAGTACACAAGTGGTAGTTGGCGATACGATGGGCGAGCTGATGTTGCTATACGGCATTGCCGATCTCGCGTTTGTTGGCGGTTCACTGGTTGAACGAGGTGGGCATAACCCACTGGAGGCTGCTGCACACGCTATTCCGGTACTGATGGGGCCGCATACCTTTAACTTTAAAGACATTTGCGCACGGCTGGAGCAGGCAAGCGGGCTGATTACCGTCACTGATGCCGCGTCGCTGGCAAAAGAGATATCCTCTTTACTCACCGACGCCGATTACCGTAGTTTTTATGGCCGTCATGCCGTTGAAGTGCTGTATCAAAACCAGGGCGCGCTACAGCGTCTGCTTCAACTGCTGGAACCTTACCTGCCACCGAAAACGCATTGAGGTTGTTATGCAAAAACGGGCGATTTATCCGGGTACTTTCGATCCCATTACCAATGGTCATATCGATATCGTGACGCGCGCCACGCAGATGTTCGATCACGTTATTCTGGCGATTGCCGCCAGCCCCAGTAAAAAACCGATGTTTACCCTGGAAGAGCGCGTGGTACTGGCACAGCAGGCAACCGCGCATCTGGGAAACGTGGAAGTGGTCGGGTTTAGTGATTTGATGGCAAACTTCGCGCGTAATCAACACGCTACGGTGCTGATTCGTGGTCTGCGTGCGGTGGCGGATTTTGAATATGAAATGCAGCTGGCGCATATGAATCGCCACTTAATGCCGGAACTGGAAAGTGTCTTTTTGATGCCTTCAAAAGAGTGGTCGTTTATCTCTTCATCGCTGGTCAAAGAGGTGGCCCGCCATCAGGGAGATGTCACCCATTTCCTGCCGGAGAATGTCCATCAGGCGCTGATGGCGAAGTTAGCGTAGCGTTTATGCCGGATGGTATGCCATCCGGCGCGCATGAATTACTTCTGGCACCGCCTGCAATAAAACGTCGCCCGCTGCGCATGTTTAGTCGCCACAATCGGCGTACCGCACACCCGACACGGCTCGCCTTTACGCCCGTAAACCTGCAATTCCTGAGCGAAATAACCCGGTTTACCGTCACTTTGTAGAAAATCTTTCAGCGTCGTGCCGCCCTGTTCAATAGAACGGAGTAGCACTGCCTTAATCACTCGCGCCAACAATTCACACTCAGCCAGCGACAGAGACGATGCCAGCCGATCAGGATGGATCCCCGCAGCAAACAGTGATTCGCTGGCGTAGATATTTCCCACACCCACCACCAGCTTGTTATCCATCAGCCAGGGTTTAATCGCCGTTTTTTTCTTCGCGCACTTCTGATGTAGGTATTCGCCATTGAAATCGTCGCTAAGCGGCTCCGGCCCAAGATGGGCCAGCACATTGTGCCCTTCCAGTTCTTTGGCCCACAGCCAGGCGCCAAAGCGGCGCGGATCGGTATAGCGCAGCACTTTGCCGTTGCTCATCACCAAATCAACATGGTCATGCTTTTCAGGGGAAAGTTCTTCTGGAAGGATGCGCAGGCTGCCAGACATACCCAGATGAATGATAATCCAGCCCTCTGGCAACTCCAGCAGCAGATATTTAGCCCGGCGCTGCACGCTAAGCACTGGTTGGTCGCTTAAACGGTAGATTTCTTCCGAAACCGGCCAGCGCAAGCGTCCATTGCGCACCACCGCATGAAGAATAGTTGCACCAACGAGATGCGGTTCTATCCCGCGACGGCTGGTTTCAACTTCGGGTAATTCAGGCATAGCATCTCCAGGAATGAACAGATGCAGTCAATATGGGGGCAAACAGATAACAAAAAACCCCGCCGGAGCGAGGTTTTTCGTTACATTAAAGCGAGAATTATTTAATTTTCGCTTCTTTGTAGATCACGTGCTGGCGAACAACTGGATCGAATTTTTTCAGTTCCAGTTTTTCCGGCTTAGTACGTTTGTTCTTCGTAGTGGTATAGAAGTGACCAGTACCAGCAGAAGAAACCAGCTTGATTTTCTCACGAATACCTTTAGCCATGATTTATTTCCTCTAAGTACTTAGTACTTTTCGCCACGGGCACGCAGTTCAGCCAGAACTGTATCGATGCCTTTTTTATCGATTACACGCATACCTTTAGCAGATACGCGCAGGGTGACAAAACGCTTCTCGCTCTCAACCCAGAAACGGTGAGAGTGCAGGTTCGGCAGGAAACGGCGTTTAGTCGCGTTCAGTGCGTGGGAACGGTTGTTACCGGTCACCGGACGCTTGCCAGTAACTTGGCAGACTCGGGACATGTCTATTCTCCAAAAATCAAATTAGCTCGAGCTTCGTATGGGGTATTGGCGCCTCGTCAGGCTTTACAGCCCGGTCATCGCAGTTCTATGTGAACTCTCGATTGCCAGGCCCAAATGCCAAACCCGAGATTCTCAAAGGTGGCGTAGTATACGCTGACTCGGCGATGTGCTCAAGTCCCGAACAGACAAAGATCCCGAAGGATCGCGCATAGCGGGTTAAATCCAGCCGCGTTCGGCAAAAGAAACATATTCTCCACGCCCAATCACGATATGGTCGAGCACGCGTAATTCCATGAACTGACAACTTTTTATTATCCGTTCGGTGATGAGTTTATCCGCTTTACTGGGTTCAGCACAACCCGAAGGGTGATTATGCGCAAGGATCAGCGCCGAGGCGTTTATTTTTATCGCTTCGCGGATAATTTCCCGAGGATGGACTTCAACATGGTTTAGCGTGCCGGAAAAAAGACGGCTATGCGTTATAACCCGGTGTTGTGAGTCGAGAAAGATCACCATAAAGATCTCCCGCTCTTCGCCCGTGAGCTGGCTTTGTAAAAATTCCCTCGTCATCTCCGGGCTGAGTAACGGGCTTTCTTCACGCATCCGCACGTTGTAGTAACGCCGCGCCAGTTCGGCAATCCCCTTTAACTGGGCAAATTTCGCCACGCCAAT
Organism: Escherichia sp. MR; assembly: GCF_005280595.1. Classification (NCBI taxonomy): domain Bacteria; kingdom Pseudomonadati; phylum Pseudomonadota; class Gammaproteobacteria; order Enterobacterales; family Enterobacteriaceae; genus Escherichia; species Escherichia sp. MR. The sequence goes on from NZ_SZVK01000020.1 coordinate 34,499, forward strand.
TCCATGAACCCCACTAAATTGTTCATATTCAGAGGTTAACAAGCCGTAAAGAGAGCCGAAATTCTCCAGCATCTCTTTTGCCAGGGTTAACACATCTTTACCGCGCGTTCCTGTACGCAGAAATAACGCCAGAAGCTCGACATCCGTTAACGCACCAATGCCAAACTTCAACATTTTTTCGCGTGGCATCAACAGCTGTGCATTGTTTTTCACCTTCACCTCCTTTGTGATGCTCGCATCCTGTCATAGCCGTTCCGTTAAATCGACGGCCAGTTTTCAATCCTGGAAAGCGCCTCGCAAAGTGATTCTCAGGTGAAGGCACGACAACAAAAGTATTGTGATAAAATCGCCAACTTCTGGTGTCACCCTACAGGAAAAATCATCATGAGCCTGGCCGGTAAAAAAATCGTTCTCGGCGTCAGCGGCGGTATTGCTGCCTATAAAACCCCTGAACTGGTGCGTCGTTTGCGCGATCGCGGGGCCGACGTCCGTGTGGTAATGACCGAAGCGGCAAAAGCCTTTATCACTCCACTTAGTTTGCAGGCGGTTTCTGGTTATCCCGTTTCCGACAGTCTGCTGGATCCGGCAGCCGAAGCGGCAATGGGCCACATTGAGCTGGGTAAATGGGCTGATTTAGTGATTCTTGCCCCAGCCACGGCGGATTTGATTGCCCGCGTTGCTGCCGGTATGGCGAATGATTTGGTATCGACGATTTGCCTTGCGACTCCTGCGCCTGTTGCCGTGCTGCCAGCGATGAACCAACAGATGTATCGTGCTGCTGCCACCCAGCATAATTTAGAGGTGCTTGCCTCGCGCGGTTTGCTGATCTGGGGGCCCGATAGCGGCAGCCAGGCCTGTGGTGATGTCGGCCCTGGGCGAATGCTCGATCCGTTAACCATTGTTGATATGGCGGTCGCCCATTTTTCGCCCGTCAACGACCTGAAACATCTGAACATTATGATTACCGCAGGCCCGACACGTGAACCGCTCGATCCGGTGCGTTATATCTCTAATCACAGCTCCGGCAAGATGGGATTCGCCATTGCCGCAGCCGCTGCACGTCGTGGCGCGAACGTCACGCTGATTTCTGGCCCGGTTTCACTACCGACGCCACCGTTTGTTAAACGTGTTGATGTGGTAACCGCACTGGAGATGGAAGCCGCCGTGAAGGCATCCGTGCAACAGCAAAATATCTTTATCGGTTGTGCCGCCGTCGCGGATTACCGTGCAGCCACCGTTGCCAGCGAAAAAATCAAAAAGCAGGCCACACCGGGTGATGAATTAACAATAAAAATGGTTAAAAACCCCGATATCGTCGCCGGTGTTGCCGCATTAAAAGACCATAGGCCTTATGTTGTTGGATTTGCCGCCGAAACAAATAATGTGGAAGAATACGCCCGGCAAAAACGTATCCGCAAAAACCTTGATCTGATCTGCGCTAACGATGTTTCCAGAAAAAATCAGGGATTTAATAGCGACAAAAACGCATTACACCTTTTCTGGCAGGATGGCGATAAAATCTTACCGCTTGAGCGAAAAGAGCTCCTTGGCCAATTATTACTCGACGAGATTGTGACCCGTTATGATGAAGAAAATCGACGTTAAGATTCTGGACCCGCGCGTTGGGAAGGAATTTCCACTCCCGACTTATGCCACTTCTGGTTCTGCCGGACTTGACCTGCGCGCCTGTCTCGACGACGCCGTAGAACTGGCACCGGGCGACACTACACTAGTGCCGACCGGACTGGCGATTCATATTGCCGACCCTTCACTGGCGGCGATGATGCTGCCGCGCTCCGGGTTGGGACATAAGCACGGTATCGTGCTCGGTAACCTGGTGGGATTGATCGATTCCGACTATCAGGGTCAGCTGATGATCTCCGTGTGGAACCGTGGTCAGGACAGTTTCACCATTCAACCTGGCGAACGTATCGCGCAGATGATTTTTGTTCCGGTGGTACAGGCCGAATTTAATCTGGTGGAAGATTTTGACGCCACTGATCGGGGTGAAGGCGGCTTTGGTCACTCTGGTCGTCAGTAACGCATACGCATCCAAATAACGTCATAACATCGCCGCAAACATTTCGTTTGCGGTCATAGCGTGGGTGCCGCCTGGCAAGTGCTTATTTTCAGGGGTATTTTGTAACATGGCAGAAAAACAAACTGCGAAAAGGAACCGTCGCGAAGAAATACTTCAGTCTCTGGCGTTGATGTTAGAATCCAGCGATGGAAGCCAGCGTATCACGACGGCGAAACTGGCCGCCTCTGTCGGCGTTTCCGAAGCGGCTCTGTATCGCCACTTCCCCAGTAAAACCCGCATGTTCGATAGCCTGATTGAGTTTATCGAAGATAGCCTGATTACTCGTATTAACCTGATTCTGAAAGATGAAAAGGACACTACTGCGCGCCTGCGCCTGATTGTGTTGCTGCTTCTCGGTTTCGGCGAACGTAATCCAGGCCTGACCCGCATCCTCACTGGTCATGCGCTAATGTTCGAACAGGATCGCCTGCAAGGGCGCATCAACCAACTGTTCGAGCGTATCGAAGCGCAGCTGCGTCAGGTATTGCGTGAAAAGAGAATGCGTGAGGGTGAAGGTTACACCACCGATGAAACGTTGCTGGCAAGCCAACTTCTGGCGTTTTGCGAAGGTATGCTGTCTCGTTTTGTTCGTAGCGAGTTTAAATATCGCCCGACGGATGACTTTGACGCCCGCTGGCCGCTGATTGCCGCGCAGTTGCAGTAATATAACGCCGGATGACTTACCATCCGGCGTTTCTTATCAAACCCCGTACTCTTCGCGATAAGCCTTAACCGCCGCCAGATGCTCCGCCATTTCCGGCTTCTCTTCGAGGTAAGCAATCAGGTCTTTCAGAGTGATGATAGAAATCACTTTGCAGTTGTAATCACGCTCAACTTCCTGAATCGCGGAAATTTCACCGCGACCACGTTCCTGACGATCGAGCGAAATCAACACGCCAGCAAGCGTAGCGCCATTGGCCTGAATAATTTCCATCGATTCGCGAATCGCCGTTCCGGCGGTGATCACATCATCCACCAGCATTACGCGTCCTTGTAACGCGCTACCAACCAGATTGCCGCCTTCACCGTGGTCTTTTGCTTCTTTGCGGTTAAAGCAGTACGGCAGGTCCAGGTCATGATGCTCCGCCAGTGCCACAGCGGTTGTGGTGGCAATCGGGATCCCTTTGTAAGCAGGGCCAAACAGCAGATCGAACTCAATGCCGGAATCCACCAATGCTTCAGCGTAAAAACGGCCTAACAGTGCCAGATCGCGCCCGGTATTAAACAGCCCGGCGTTGAAGAAATAGGGGCTTTTGCGCCCGGATTTCAGCGTAAACTCGCCAAACTTTAATACCTGTTTGCTAAGCGCAAATTCAATAAACTGGCGCTGATATGGTTTCATGCCTTCGCTCCTCATCTTACTTTTCTACAGACAAAAAAAAGGCGACTCATCAGTCGCCTTAAAAATCAGTTTGCCAGCGCCGCTTTCTGCGTCGCTACAATGGATTCGATTCCCCCTCGGGCCAACGCCAACAAGGTGAGGAGTTCTTCGTGAGTGAACGGCTCGCCTTCCGCCGTCCCCTGAACCTCAATGATGCGCCCATCTTCGGTCATCACTACGTTCATATCCGTTTCTGCGGCAGAGTCTTCGACGTATTCCAGATCGCAAATCGCTTCGCCGTTAACGATACCCACCGAAACCGCTGCCACCATGCCTTTCATCGGGTTGGTTTTCAGTTTGCCATTCTCAACCAGCTTATTCAGTGCATCTGCCAGCGCCACGCAGGCACCAGTGATTGAAGCAGTGCGCGTGCCGCCATCGGCCTGAAGTACGTCGCAATCCAGCGTAATGGTGAACTCACCCAACGCTTTCAAATCAACCGCCGCACGCAATGCACGGGCAATCAGACGCTGGATTTCCATCGTGCGTCCGCCCTGCTTACCTTTCGCCGCTTCACGAGCGTTACGAGTGTGGGTAGAGCGCGGCAGCATACCGTATTCTGCGGTGATCCAGCCTTGCCCCTGACCTTTCAGGAAACGAGGCACACCTTCTTCAATAGAGGCGGTACACAACACTTTGGTATCGCCAAATTCGACCAGCACCGAGCCTTCTGCATGTTTTGTATAGTTACGAGTCAGGGTAACGGGACGCACCTGATTATTGCTACGGCCTGCTGGACGCATATTGAAATCTCCGGCTTGAAACAAATGTGGCTGCGCATTATACGGACTTCCGGCGGTTATTCCTATCCTGACAAGGCATCGATGGCTATAATCCTTCCACCTCTCCTTTTATAAACAGGAACGTCTATGATCCGCAGTATGACCGCCTACGCCCGGCGTGAAATCAAGGGTGAATGGGGGAGCGCAACCTGGGAAATGCGCTCGGTAAACCAGCGTTATCTGGAAACTTACTTTCGTCTGCCGGAGCAGTTCCGTAGCCTGGAACCTGTCGTTCGTGAGCGTATTCGTTCTCGCCTGACGCGCGGTAAAGTGGAATGTACCCTGCGCTATGAGCCAGATGTCAGCGCACAAGGAGAACTGATTCTCAACGAAAAACTGGCTAAACAGCTGGTAACTGCTGCGAACTGGGTAAAAATGCAGAGCGACGAAGGGGAAATAAACCCGGTTGATATTCTGCGCTGGCCGGGCGTAATGGCAGCCCAGGAACAGGATCTCGACGCTATTGCCGCTGAAATTCTTGCTGCTCTTGATGGTACGCTGGACGACTTTATCGTCGCGCGCAAAACCGAAGGTCAGGCGCTGAAAGCGTTGATCGAGCAGCGTCTGGAAGGTGTCACCGCCGAAGTGGCTAAAGTGCGCGCCCATATGCCGGAAATCCTGCAATGGCAGCGTGAACGTCTGGTCGCGAAGCTGGAAGATGCTCAGGTTCAGCTGGAGAACAATCGTCTGGAGCAAGAGCTGGTGCTGCTGGCGCAACGAATTGATGTTGCCGAAGAACTGGATCGCCTCGAAGCGCATGTCAAAGAGACCTACAACATTCTCAAGAAAAAAGAAGCCGTTGGTCGTCGTCTGGACTTTATGATGCAAGAGTTCAACCGCGAGTCGAACACTCTTGCTTCGAAATCTATCAATGCCGAAGTGACAAACTCCGCGATTGAGTTGAAGGTGTTGATTGAGCAGATGCGCGAACAGATTCAGAATATCGAGTAAGCGACATCGCATTGTAGGCCGTTGTTAATTTCAGCGGCTCTACATACATCTACCTAAAAAACGTCAAAAATCCCATACTTTTTCTAATGCATTTTTCTTAACACAACATCAGAAAAATGCATTAGCTTTGCAGAAAGCACCAATTTCACATAACTATAAATTATCAATCCAAACTCACCTTAAAAAATCTCAATCGTGACGATGCACACAAATCGCTACCCTGCCAGACAGATTTTTAGGGAGAGAACCATGCTGTTACACATTTTGTATTTGGTTGGTATTACCGCCGAAGCCATGACGGGGGCGCTGGCGGCTGGGCGACGCCGAATGGATACATTTGGCGTAATTATCATTGCGACCGCCACCGCAATCGGTGGTGGCTCAGTGCGGGATATTCTTTTAGGCCACTATCCGCTCGGTTGGGTCAAGCATCCGGAATATGTGATTATTGTTGCCACAGCCGCCGTACTGACCACTATTGTTGCCCCGGTGATGCCTTATCTGCGCAAAGTCTTTCTGGTGCTTGATGCGCTCGGGCTGGTAGTTTTTTCTATTATTGGTGCACAAGTCGCGCTGGATATGGGGCACGGTCCGATCATTGCCGTTGTCGCAGCGGTGACGACCGGCGTGTTTGGCGGCGTTTTGCGAGACATGTTCTGTAAACGCATCCCGCTGGTCTTTCAGAAAGAGCTGTATGCTGGGGTTTCATTTGCCTCCGCCGTACTCTATATCGCGTTGCAACACTACGTCTCTAACCATGATGTGGTGATTATTTCCACTCTGGTGTTTGGCTTTTTCGCTCGCTTGCTGGCGCTGCGTCTTAAGCTGGGTTTACCCGTCTTTTACTACAGCCACGAAGGTCACTAAGGCACAAAACCTGTGACCTGCTGGGCAGCCAGCCAGTTGCCCAGCATCTTGATTTGCCCATTATCTTTCCATTCAATAACCTGGCTGGCACGACGAGGTCCTGTCTCTGGCAGTTGCCGCCAATGCTGTTCGCTTCTCTGCAAAACTTGCTCCCAGGTGCTGGAATCGCTGGCGTTAAGCGCCGCCTAGGTTAAGGGTATTCCCATTGCCATCACCCAGCGGGTAAAAGGCTGCTTACGTGCCAGATTAAACTGATGCCATAACTGCTCGCTTTTGCTTTTCGCTATCCCCGGCGTGTTCTGCAATTGCTCTGGCGTTAACTGAAGCCAGGAAAAGATATGCTCAAGGTGATGAGTCTGATGCAGCGCACGCCAGCCAGCTTCACCAATGCCGTCCAGCCCCAAAACCTGTTTTGACCCCAGCCAGACTAGCCGTGAAATGAATTGCTCCTGACAAACATCAGAAGCAAAGTAGCAGGTCAACGAATTAAAGCGGTTTTCTGGCGGCATTGGTTTAGTACGTTCCGTTCCGCGCCAGACCACATCGTCAATGCGTGGAATACCCTGACCGGCAAGACTAACGAGAATTTGATCGCCAGGCGCAATGTCCCACTCCTGCCAGCGCCTGACGGAACCAATATTCACCCGCTGAACTTTTTTATCATCCAGCATGACAGGCGCGAGTGACGCCACCACCGATATTTTGCCGCTCTTACCCACCGCAAACTGAATCGCATTCACTTCGGCAACCCGTGCTACGGGTTGATATTTCCACGCCACTAACCAGTTCGCCTGACCCGGTAGCCAATGGATGGATTCGGATTCTTTCGCCGCTCGCACAACGACACCATCGGTAACAAAGGGTAACGCTGTTTTCCACCACTCATTACGTATCCGCTCAACCTCATCAGCATTTTTGACTGCGCGAGTGTACATCTGCGTCAGACTAAACCCTGCGGTTGCAAGCTGTTGCAATCGCTCGGTCATTAACTGCGGTCCATCCGGCCACGCCCAGATAAACACGCCAAGTGAATTTAGCGCGTCAGTATTGTTCTGCCGCATCATCATGCCCGCGACTTTCGAGCGCGCATTCATTCTCCCCATTTGTTGTTGGATATGCCCCTCACGCTGGAGAAATATTTCGCCCTGCAGCGTACTGTTGGCTAAAGGTCCGCTGACGGATTGTGGTACAGAAGGAATCGAGCGAACTTTCTGCGTCCAGTCTTCGCCCTTCAGGCCATTACCACGACTGATCGCTTTAATCAGTTTTCCCTCACGGTAGACCAGAGTTACCGCAACGCCATCAACTTTTGGTTGCACCCAAAGATCGCTGCGTTCACGCATCCACAGGCTTAACGCATTTTTATCCGCCATTTTACGTACTCCCGTATGCGCAACCGGATGGATAACCGTGCCGTTTAAAAGCGGCATCATGGCGTCACGATGCGTCTCTTCACCAAAACAACGTTGCCACTGCGTAAGACGGGCACTTATCTGATCGTAAACACTGTCTTCCACATCACTTTTTCCTACTCTCCAGTAATCATCGTCCCACTGTTTTATTTGTTGTTGCAGGCGGGAAATTTCTTCATGCGCTCTGGCGGGCGACCAGGCTGGGCAGACCGCCTGCGCCGATGATTGCCAGCACAAAATCCCCATTAATACCGCTATCCATACTTTCATCATCACCTCCGCTGTAGTCAGGCGGGCAGGTATACAACGTGGTGAATGTAAATCCGAGTGGCAAAAACGAAGTGTGCGAGAACGCTTCCAGAGAATCGTTCTGATTGCAGTAAATGACAGGGAATTGCGGAAACAGCTACGCAAAACGCAACAACTTTGCGCAAAAAGTATGAGCGAGGGCTACGTCACGTGACCGCGCCGTGTATAATAAGCTCGTATGTAGGCTTTATTTCGCTAATCACATACGAAAGATACTCATGGCTCAAGGCACGCTTTATATTGTTTCTGCCCCCAGTGGCGCGGGTAAATCCAGCCTGATTCAGGCTTTATTAAAAACCCAACCGTTGTATGACACCCAGGTTTCTGTTTCACACACCACGCGCGCACCGCGTCCAGGTGAAGTACACGGTGAGCATTACTTCTTTGTTAATCATGATGAATTTAAAGAGATGATTAGCAGAGATGCATTCCTTGAGCACGCGGAAGTGTTCGGTAATTACTATGGCACTTCGCGCGAAGCCATTGAGCAAGTACTGGCAAGTGGCGTAGATGTTTTTCTGGATATCGACTGGCAGGGCGCGCAACAAATTCGCCAGAAGATGCCACATGCGCGTAGTATCTTTATTTTACCGCCGTCCAAAATCGAGCTGGATCGCCGTCTACGCGGTCGCGGTCAGGACAGCGAAGAGGTCATTGCAAAGCGTATGGCGCAAGCAGTTGCAGAAATGAGCCATTACGCCGAATATGATTATTTGATTGTGAATGATGATTTTGACACCGCACTGGGTGATCTGAAGACCATTATTCGCGCCGAACGCTTGCGCATGAGTCGCCAAAAGCAACGTCATGACGCTTTAATCAGCAAATTGTTGGCAGACTGAACCTTCTTTCAGTATCATGCCCAGTCATTTCTTCACCTGTGGAGCTTTTTAAGTATGGCACGCGTAACTGTTCAGGACGCTGTAGAGAAAATTGGTAACCGTTTTGACCTGGTACTGGTCGCCGCGCGTCGCGCTCGTCAGATGCAGGTAGGCGGAAAGGATCCGCTAGTACCGGAAGAAAACGATAAAACCACAGTAATCGCGCTGCGCGAAATCGAAGAAGGTCTGATCAACAACCAGATCCTCGACGTTCGCGAACGCCAGGAACAGCAAGAGCAGGAAGCCGCTGAAATTCAAGCCGTTACCGCTATTGCTGAAGGTCGTCGTTAATCACAAAGCGGGTCGCCCTTGTATCTGTTTGAAAGCCTGAATCAACTGATTCAAAACTACCTGCCAGAAGACCAAATTAAGCGTCTGCGGCAGGCGTATCTCGTTGCACGTGATGCTCACGAGGGGCAAACACGTTCAAGCGGTGAACCCTATATCACGCACCCGGTAGCGGTTGCCTGCATTCTGGCCGAGATGAAACTCGACTATGAAACGCTAATGGCGGCGCTACTTCATGACGTGATTGAAGATACTCCCGCCACCTACCAGGACATGGAACAGCTTTTTGGCAAAAGCGTCGCCGAGCTGGTAGAGGGGGTGTCGAAACTTGATAAACTCAAGTTCCGCGATAAGAAAGAGGCGCAAGCCGAAAACTTTCGCAAGATGATTATGGCGATGGTGCAGGATATCCGCGTCATCCTCATCAAACTCGCAGACCGTACCCACAACATGCGCACGCTGGGCTCACTTCGCCCGGACAAACGTCGCCGCATCGCCCGTGAAACTCTCGAAATATACAGCCCGCTGGCACACCGTTTAGGTATCCACCACATTAAAACCGAACTCGAAGAGTTGGGTTTTGAGGCGCTGTATCCCAACCGTTACCGCGTGATTAAAGAAGTGGTGAAAGCCGCGCGCGGTAACCGTAAAGAGATGATCCAAAAAATCCTCTCAGAAATCGAAGGGCGCTTGCAGGAAGCGGGAATACCGTGCCGCGTCAGTGGTCGCGAGAAACATCTTTATTCGATTTACTGCAAAATGGTGCTCAAAGAGCAGCGTTTTCACTCAATCATGGATATCTACGCCTTCCGCGTGATCGTCAATGATTCCGATACCTGTTATCGCGTGCTCGGCCAGATGCACAGCCTGTATAAGCCGCGTCCAGGTCGCGTGAAAGACTATATCGCCATTCCAAAAGCGAACGGCTATCAGTCTTTGCACACCTCGATGATTGGCCCCCACGGCGTGCCGGTTGAAGTCCAGATCCGTACCGAAGATATGGATCAAATGGCGGAGATGGGTGTTGCCGCACACTGGGCTTATAAAGAGCACGGCGAGACCAGCACCACTGCGCAAATCCGCGCCCAGCGTTGGATGCAGAGCCTGCTGGAGCTTCAACAGAGCGCCGGTAGCTCATTTGAATTTATCGAGAGCGTTAAATCCGATCTCTTCCCGGATGAGATTTACGTTTTCACACCGGAAGGGCGAATTGTCGAACTGCCTGCCGGTGCCACGCCTGTCGATTTCGCGTACGCGGTGCATACCGATATCGGTCATGCCTGCGTGGGTGCGCGAGTTGATCGCCAGCCTTACCCGCTGTCGCAGCCACTCTCCAGCGGACAAACCGTTGAAATCATTACCGCGCCGGGCGCTCGCCCGAATGCCGCCTGGCTGAACTTTGTCGTCAGCTCGAAAGCACGCGCCAAAATCCGCCAGTTGCTGAAAAACCTCAAGCGTGATGATTCCGTTAGCCTGGGGCGTCGCCTGCTCAACCACGCGTTGGGTGGCAGCCGTAAGCTGAATGAAATCCCGCAGGAAAATATTCAGCGCGAACTGGATCGCATGAAACTGGCGACACTTGACGATTTGCTGGCAGAAATCGGTCTTGGCAATGCAATGAGCGTAGTGGTAGCGAAGAATCTCCAGCAGGGAGACGGTTCCATTCCACCAGCAACCCAAAGCCACGGGCATCTGCCGATTAAAGGCGCTGATGGCGTGTTGATCACTTTTGCGAAATGCTGCCGCCCTATTCCCGGCGACCCGATCATCGCCCACGTTAGCCCCGGTAAAGGTCTGGTGATCCACCATGAGTCCTGCCGTAACATCCGTGGCTACCAGAAAGAGCCAGAGAAGTTTATGGCTGTAGAATGGGATAAAGAAACGGCGCAGGAGTTCATTACTGAAATCAAGGTGGAAATGTTCAACCATCAGGGTGCGCTGGCAAACCTGACTGCGGCGATCAACACAACCAATTCCAATATTCAAAGTTTGAATACGGAAGAGAAAGATGGTCGCGTCTATAGTGCCTTTATTCGCCTGACCGCCCGGGATCGCGTACATCTGGCAAATATCATGCGCAAAATCCGTGTGATGCCAGACGTGATTAAAGTCACCCGAAACAGAAATTAATGTTTTATGAACCCAACACGTTATGCACGCATCTGTGAAATGCTCGCCAGGCGGCAGCCTGACCTGACCGTCTGCATGGAACAGGTTCACAAACCCCATAACGTTTCTGCGATTATTCGTACCGCAGATGCCGTTGGCGTACATGAAGTTCATGCCGTCTGGCCTGGCAGCCGGATGCGCACTATGGCTTCGGCTGCGGCTGGCAGCAACAGTTGGGTACAGGTGAAAACGCACCGCACCATTGGCGATGCCGTCGCCCATCTGAAAGGCCAGGGAATGCAGATTCTGGCTACACATCTTTCTGATAACGCCGTCGATTTTCGCGAAATTGATTACACCCGCCCGACCTGTATTTTGATGGGTCAGGAGAAAACGGGCATCACGCAGGAAGCGTTAGCACTGGCGGATCAGGACATCATTATCCCGATGATCGGCATGGTACAGTCGCTGAACGTCTCCGTCGCATCGGCACTCATTCTTTACGAAGCCCAGCGTCAGCGGCAAAACGCAGGCATGTACCTTCGTGAAAACAGCATGTTACCGGAATCAGAACAACAACGCCTGCTGTTTGAAGGCGGCTATCCGGTGCTGGCGAAAGTCGCAAAACGCAAAGGCCTGCCTTACCCCCACGTCAATCAGCAAGGCGAGATCGAAGCTGATGCCGACTGGTGGGCCACCATGCAGGCTGCAGGGTAAGTGCGATGAAAGGTCGCCTGTTAGATGCTGTCCCGCTCAGTTCCCTAACGGGCGTTGGCGCGGCACAAAGTAACAAGCTGGCGAAAATCAACCTGCATACCGTGCAGGATTTACTCTTACACCTTCCCCTGCGCTACGAAGATCGCACCCATCTTTATCCCATTGGCGAGCTGTTACCCGGCGTTTATGCCACGGTTGAAGGCGAAGTGCTGAACTGTAATATCTCCTTCGGCGGTCGACGGATGATGACCTGCCAGATTAGCGACGGTTCCGGCATTCTCACCATGCGCTTTTTCAACTTCAGCGCGGCGATGAAAAATAGCCTGGCGACGGGACGACGTGTGCTGGCCTACGGCGAAGCAAAGCGCGGCAAATATGGCGCGGAGATGATCCATCCGGAATATCGCGTACAGGGTGATCTCAGTACTCCGGAGCTACAGGAAACGCTCACGCCGGTTTACCCAACGACTGAAGGCGTTAAACAGGCAACGCTACGTAAATTAACCGACCAGGCGCTGGATCTGCTGGATACCTGCGCTATTGAAGAACTGTTGCCGCCGGAACTGTCACAGGGGATGATGACGCTGCCGGAAGCCTTGAGAACTCTGCATCGCCCGCCACCGACGCTGCAACTTAGCGATCTGGAAAGCGGGCAGCATCCGGCACAACGTCGTCTGATTCTGGAAGAACTACTGGCGCACAACCTCAGTATGTTGGCGTTACGCGCTGGAGCACAACGTTTTCATGCCCAACCGCTTAGTGCCAATGACTCGCTGAAAAATAAACTCCTTGCCGCCTTACCGTTCAAACCAACGGGTGCTCAGGCACGTGTGGTGGCGGAAATCGAGCGCGATATGGCGCTCGATGTTCCGATGATGCGTCTGGTGCAAGGCGATGTAGGTTCCGGTAAAACGCTGGTTGCTGCCCTTGCCGCGCTGCGTGCAATTGCTCACGGGAAACAGGTGGCGCTGATGGCACCAACCGAGTTGCTCGCCGAACAGCACGCCAATAACTTTCGCAACTGGTTTGAGCCGCTCGGTATCGAAGTGGGCTGGCTCGCCGGTAAACAGAAAGGTAAAGCACGACTGGCTCAGCAAGAAGCCATCGCCAGCGGTCAGGTGCAGATGATTGTTGGTACGCACGCCATCTTCCAGGAACAGGTACAATTTAACGGTCTGGCGCTGGTGATTATCGACGAACAGCATCGTTTTGGTGTGCATCAACGCCTGGCGTTATGGGAGAAAGGCCAGCAGCAAGGGTTCCATCCGCATCAGTTAATCATGACCGCCACGCCGATCCCCCGCACGCTGGCAATGACCGCCTATGCCGATCTCGATACCTCGGTCATTGATGAACTGCCGCCAGGGCGTACCCCGGTGACGACAGTGGCAATCCCGGATACGCGTCGTAACGACATCATTGACCGCGTGCGTCACGCCTGCATGACTGAAGGTCGTCAGGCGTACTGGGTTTGTACGTTGATTGAAGAGTCGGAATTACTGGAAGCGCAGGCGGCGGAAGCTACCTGGGAAGAGTTGAAACTGGCGTTGCCGGAACTGAACGTTGGCCTGGTACACGGGCGGATGAAACCTGCCGAGAAACAGGCGGTGATGGCGTCGTTTAAACAAGGTGAGCTACACCTGCTGGTTGCCACTACCGTTATTGAAGTCGGTGTTGATGTGCCTAACGCCAGTCTGATGATTATCGAAAACCCGGAGCGTCTGGGTCTGGCGCAGTTACACCAGCTTCGCGGGCGCGTGGGACGTGGCGCGGTGGCTTCCCACTGCGTGCTGCTCTACAAAACGCCACTCTCCAAAACGGCGCAAATTCGCCTGCAAGTGCTGCGTGACAGCAGCGACGGATTTGTGATTGCACAGAAAGATTTAGAGATTCGCGGTCCTGGCGAACTGTTAGGTACGCGTCAGACGGGTAATGCCGAATTTAAAGTGGCAGATTTACTGCGTGATCAGGCCATGATCCCGGAAGTTCAGCGCCTGGCACGGCATATTCACGAACGTTACCCACAACAGGCAAAAGCCCTGATAGAACGCTGGATGCCAGAAACAGAACGTTACTCGAATGCGTAAAAGGCGGCGGTGAGAAGACCGCCGTTTCAGATTGATCTACCTTCCTGCCGGATGCGGCGTGAACGCCTTATCCGGCCTACAAAAAACTCACAAAATCAATAAATTGAGAATCATTACGCAGGCCAGATAAGCGAAACACATCAGGCATTTGTCTTTGTTGCGGCGGCACGCATACCGCCGCTTCATCGGTTACCCCGCAAAAATCGGCAACATCAAATACAGCTTAATCACCAGCGCGTTAACGATATCGATAAAGAACGCACCGACCATCGGCACCACCAGGAAGGCCATGTGCGACGGGCCAAAGCGTTCGGTAATCGCCTGCATGTTGGCAATTGCCGTGGGCGTTGCACCAAGGCCAAAACCACAGTGACCCGCAGCCAGCACCGCCGCATCGTAGTTTTTGCCCATCATGCGCCAGGTGACAAAGATGGCGTACAACGCCATGAAGATGGTCTGTGCGACCAGAATCGCCAGCATCGGCAGCGCCAGCGAAGCCAGCTCCCAAAGTTTCAGCCCCATCAACGCCATCGCCAGGAACAACGACAGACTTACGTTACCCAACACCGATACCGCACGCTCAAAGACGCGGTAAAAGCCCATCATTGACAGACCGTTACTCAGAATCACACCCACAAACAGCACGCAAACGAAGGTCGGCAATTCAAAAGCTGTGCCAGCCAAAAGTTGCGCAACAATTTTCCCCACCGTCAGACAAATCGCGATAAGAGCGATGGTTTCAATCAGCACCAGCGAGGTGATCATGCGCCCAACGTCCGGCTTTTCAAATGCGGTGGGGACTTCCTGGTCATCCGGAATACCGTTTGGCGTGGTGGAGTGCTTCACCAGATACCGCGCCACCGGCCCCCCAATCAAGCCGCCCAACACCAGACCAAACGTTGCACAAGCCATCGCCACTTCCGTCGCGTTGGTGAAGCCATAACGTTCAATGAACAATTTACTCCACGCAGCACCTGTACCGTGGCCGCCGGAAAGCGTAATAGAACCGGCCAGCAGCCCCATCAGCGGATCAAGCCCTAACAGGCTAGCCATCCCAATGCCGATGGCATTTTGCATCACCAGTAAGCCAACAACCACGATGAGGAAAATCCCCACCACACGCCCACCGGCACGCAGGCTGGCAATATTGGCATTCAGACCAATGGTTGCGAAGAATGCCAGCATCAACGGATCGCGCAGGGACATATCAAAATTGACTTCCCAGCCCATACTTTTTTTCAGCACCAGCAGCGCCAGTGCCACCAGCAACCCTCCGGCAACCGGTTCAGGTATGGTGTATTTCTTCAGAAAGGAGACGGAATGGACCAACTTGCGCCCGAGCAGCAACGTCAGGGTTGCTGCAACAAGCGTTGCTAAAGTATCGAGATGAAACATAGTTACTCCTTTGTGTCCGCACCACTCTTTCACACTCGTCATACTTCATCGCGCATGTGCATTAGGGCGAAATATGACGAGTATCGAGTCATGCTATCCCGGTTCGAATTCTCAGCTGAAAATAAAAAAATGGCATGGATTTTAAGCAGAAAACAACCAAAAGTTATATAAAAAAGTGCATTTATCGCATTTAAATATTTAGAAGAATGCATGGCAAACGTTTGCTTTTACCTTTCGGTCAGCTAAAATGCCCGCTTTGCCACCACGGGATTGTTTTCGATGTCTGTTTCCACCCTAGAGTCAGAAAATGCGCAACCGGTTGCGCAGACTCAAAACAGCGAACTGATTTATCGTCTTGAAGATCGTCCGCCGCTTGCTCAAACTCTGTTTGCCGCCTGTCAGCATCTGCTGGCGATGTTTGTCGCGGTAATCACGCCAGCACTGTTAATTTGCCAGGCGCTGGGTTTACCAGCACAGGACACGCAACACATTATTAGTATGTCGCTGTTTGCTTCCGGTGTGGCGTCGATTATTCAGATTAAAGCCTGGGGGCCGGTTGGTTCCGGGTTATTGTCTATTCAGGGCACCAGCTTTAACTTCGTTGCTCCGCTAATTATGGGCGGAACGGCACTGAAGACCGGTGGCGCCGATGTTCCTACCATGATGGCGGCGCTCTTCGGCACACTGATGCTGGCAAGTTGCACCGAAATGGTAATCTCCCGCGTTTTGCATCTGGCGCGCCGCATTATTACGCCTCTGGTTTCTGGCGTCGTTGTAATGATTATCGGCCTGTCGCTAATACAGGTTGGGTTAACGTCCATTGGCGGCGGTTATGCGGCCATGAACGATAACACCTTTGGCGCGCCGAAAAATTTGCTGCTGGCGGGCGTGGTCTTAGCTTTAATCATTCTGCTTAACCGTCAACGTAACCCTTACTTACGCGTGGCCTCGCTGGTGATTGCGATGGCAGCCGGATATGCGCTGGCGTGGTTTATGGGCATGTTGCCAGAAAGCAACGAGCCGATGACGCAAGAACTGATTATGGTGCCAACACCGCTCTATTACGGGCTTGGTATTGAATGGAGTTTGCTGTTGCCGCTGATGCTGGTCTTTATGATCACCTCGCTGGAAACTATTGGCGATATCACCGCCACCTCCGACGTTTCCGAACAACCGGTTTCCGGTCCGCTGTACATGAAACGCCTGAAAGGCGGCGTACTGGCAAACGGCCTGAACTCGTTTGTATCGGCGGTGTTTAACACCTTCCCGAACTCCTGCTTCGGGCAGAACAACGGTGTGATCCAGTTGACCGGTGTTGCCAGCCGTTATGTCGGTTTTGTCGTCGCACTGATGCTGATTGTGCTCGGCCTGTTCCCGGCTGTGAGCGGTTTTGTGCAGCATATTCCAGAACCGGTACTTGGCGGCGCTACGCTGGTGATGTTTGGTACTATCGCCGCATCAGGTGTGCGTATCGTTTCTCGTGAACCGCTGAATCGTCGGGCCATTCTGATTATCGCGCTGTCGCTGGCGGTCGGTCTGGGCGTTTCTCAGCAGCCGCTGATTTTGCAGTTTGCCCCTGACTGGCTGAAAAACCTGCTCTCCTCCGGGATCGCCGCTGGCGGTATCACTGCCATTGTGCTGAACCTGATTTTCCCGCCAGAAAAACAGTAATCCACTCACGGCGGTAAAATTCTTTACCGCCGTAGCCACTCGCTTTCTCCATTCCCGCCTTGAGGAATGCGCGTAAATCGTGCATAACTCCCTTATGTGCATTTCACGGGATGGAAGACCATGAAATTTATTGGGAAGCTGCTTCTCTACATTTTCATCGCGCTATTCGTGGCGATCGCTGGCCTCTATTTCCTGCTGCAAACCCGCTGGGGAGCAGAGCATATCAGCGCATGGATTTCCAGGAATAGCGACTATCATTTGACCTTCGGAGCGATGGATCACCGGTTTTCCGCACCATCTCATATCGTGCTGGAGAACGTCACATTCGGTCGCGATGGTCAACCCGCCACTCTGGTGGCGAAAAGTGTCGATATTGCGCTAAGTAGTCGGCAACTGAGCGAACCACGCCATGTCGATACTATCCTGCTGGAAAACGGGACGTTGAATCTCACCGACCAGACCGCGCCGTTACCGTTCAAAGCGGATCGGCTGCAACTGCGTGATATGGCGTTTAACAGTCCCAATAGCGAGTGGAATCTCAGCGCACAGCGAGTAAATGGCGGCGTCGTTCCGTGGTCGCCGGAAGCCGGTAAAGTCCTGGGCACGAAGGCTCAAATTCAGTTCAGTGCCGGCTCTCTGTCGCTCAACGATGTTGCTGCTACCAATGTACTGATTGAAGGCACTATTGATAACGATCGCGTCACGCTTACGAATCTGGGCGCCGATATCGCTCGTGGTTCATTAACTGGTAATGCGCAGCGTAATGCCGATGGTAGCTGGCAGGTAGAAAATCTGCGCATGGCCGATATCCGTCTGCAAAGCGAAAAATCTCTGACCGATTTCTTTGCACCTTTGCGCTCTGTCCCGTCGTTGCAGATTGGCCGCCTTGAAGTGATCGACGCTCGCCTGCAAGGTCCGGACTGGGCGGTGACCGACCTCGATCTCAGCTTGCGCAACATGACCTTCATTAAAGATGACTGGCAGACGCAGGAAGGCAAGCTGTCAATGAACGCCAGCGAGTTTATTTATGGTTCGCTGCATTTATTTGACCCGATTATGAACGCGGAGTTTTCCCCTCAGGGCGTCGCGCTGCGCCAGTTTACCAGCCGTTGGGAAGGCGGAATGGTACGAACGTCAGGGAACTGGCAACGCGATGGAAAAACGCTGCTCCTCGACGACGCAGCGATTGTCGGGCTGGAATTTACCTTGCCGAAAAACTGGCAACAGTTGTGGATGCAGCAAACTCCCGCCTGGTTAAACACTCTGCAACTGAAGAGATTTAGCGCCAGCCGCAACCTGATCATTGATATCGACCCTGACTTTCCGTGGCAGCTCACCGCGCTGGATGGTTATGGCGCGAATCTGACGCTGGTTGCCGAGCATAAGTGGGGGGTGTGGAGTGGCACGGCGAACCTGAATGCCGCCGCCGCAACGTTCAATCGTGTCGACGTTCGTCGTCCGTCGCTGGCGCTAACCGCCAATAGCAGCACGGTGAATATCAGCGAACTTAGCGCGTTTACCGAGAAAGGCATTCTTGAAGCCACTGCCAGTGTCTCACAAACGCCGCAGCGCCAGACCCATATCAGCCTGAACGGACGCGGTGTGCCGATGAACATTTTGCAACAGTGGGGATGGCCAGAGTTACCGATTACGGGCGATGGCAATATTCAGCTCACCGCCAGCGGCGATATCCAGACCGATGTACCGCTAAAACCCACGGTTAACGGACAACTCCATGCTGTGAACGCTGAAAAGCAACAGGTAACCCAAACCATGAATGCTGGCGTAGTTTCCAGTGGCGAAGTCACGTCAACGGAGCCAGTGCAGTAAAAATAAGGACGCTAACGTATATCAGCGTTAGCGTCCCCCGTTATTAGCGAAAAATTCCATACTCACTGCACAATAACCATTTCACCGGTTCATCTTCTTCTATCGCCGGAAAACGCCCTCCCGGCTCAAGGAAATGGTTATCATGCTGGTCGTCGTTAACCGTCGAAATTTCCCAGCCGAGCACGAACGCCTTTTCCGCCCAGAAGCGATGATACAGACGCGGCGGCAGGCAAATGCCCTGCCCCGGCTTCAGAACCAGAGTTTCACCTGGCTTCACGTTACGCCGCTGACCATCAATACTCACCGTCATTACCCGTTGCTCATCGCAGAGATCGGCCTCGTTAGCCCAGGCAAGCTGCATACATAAATCACCGCCGCCCCGATTGAGGATATCTTCCATTTTGTGGGTATGAAAATGCCAGGGTGTCTGCTGATCTTCTTGGATCTGCAACATTTTCTCGGCATACGGTTTGGGATATGCCGCCGACTTCAGAGCGCCATTGCGCATCGTCAGCAGGGTTAATCCCGTTTGGTTGAAATCACCGCGCCCAAAATCGGTGATATCCCACCCAAGCTGTAAGTCGACAACTTCTTGCCAGTTATCCCGCTCCCGCTGCCGCCAGTCATCTGCTGTAAAATAGGCAAATTCAGGCAAACAAACGCGGAAGGTCTGCGCGATGGCATGTGCTTTATCAATAATATAATTAATTTGTGAACGTTTCATTGGCTTCTCCGTTGCGCATAGCAAGCCAGGCGGCACCACGCATTCCGCTACTGTCGCCGTGCTGTGCTTTTACAATGGGGGTAGTGAATTGATCGGTGAATACCAGCGAGGCAACCTCTGCGCTAAGATCGGTGATGAGTGGCTCCGCATTCGACAGGCCGCCACCAATCACAATCACGCCAGGATCGAGCACGTTAACAATGGTCGCCAGTGTGCGAGCAAGCTGCTGGCGAAAACGCGCTACCTGTCGCATGGCACAGGCATCGCCACGTTGCGCCAGAGTGACAATCGCCGCAGGAGTGAGCGCGTTGCCGGTCATCTGTTGATAGCGTTCGCTGAATCCAGTGCCAGAAACAAACGACTCCACGCAGTTGTGTTTGCCACAATAGCAACTCACCGGCGGACCATCGCCCTGCTCCGTATAGCCTGGCAACGTTATATGCCCGCATTCGGCAGCATTTCCCCAGGCACCAATAAACGGTTGTTAGTTGATGGCAATGCCACCGCCGCAGCCCGTGCCGAGCGTAATGCCAAATACCACGTCATGCTCCTGCCCGGCACCGTCACAGGCTTCCGACAGCGCGAAACAGTTACCATCATTGGCCATCACCACCGGCTGACCAAGCAATTGCTGCAAATCAGCCTGTAACGCATGGCCGTTAATGACCTGAATATTTGCGTTTTTAATCAATCCGGTGAGCGGCGAGACGCTGCCGGGTAAAGCGATCCCTGTCAGCATCGGTCGTTGAACATCCCGCCGAATCTGCTCTATAAACGCCACCACGCATGAGACAAATTGTTGATATGTCGACTTTTGCGTCGGGCAACGGTAACGACGGATCTCCCAGCCATATGCATCCATAACGACGGCGGCGATTTTAGTTCCACCAATATCCAACCCCAGAAAATGCATATACCGTTCCTTGTTGCGTAAAAGGCGGGTCGCCCCGCCCTTCTGGCTTAGTACAGTGACGCTTTACCGATCGAACCGAACAATTTCATTTTATGGCGAATAACTTCCCGCGCCGCGTTCATCGCATCCGGATAGATGACGTTCGGATCCCACCAGCTCTCTTTAGCGAGAATTTCACGCACTTTCTGGAAGTAGGCATATTTCATATCGCTGGAGATATTGATTTTGCCAACGCCAAGCGTGACTGCTTCGGCAATCTCCGCATCCGGGTTTGCCGAACCACCGTGCAACACTAATGGAATATCAACGCGCCCGGCAATGTCGCGCAAAATGTCCATTTGCAGTTTCGGCTGCATCCCTTTTGGATAGATGCCATGCGCAGTACCAATCGCCACCGCCAATGTGTCAGCCCCCGTGCGAGCAATAAAATCGGCGGCCTGCGCCGGATCGGTGTAAGTGACTTGTGAGACACCTCCCTCCACCGACGTTCCTGTTTGCCCAATAGTGCCCAACTCACCCTCAACCGATACGCCAACCGCATGAGCGAGGCGAACCACTTCTGCGGTCAGCGCCACGTTTTCTTCATACGGCAACAGCGAACCGTCAATCATTACTGAGGTAAATCCGCAGCGAATCGCTCGCAAAACATGCTCCACAGAGGCGCCATGATCGAGGTGCAGCACAAACGGCACCGGACTACGCCGCGTGATTTCACGAACGTGAGCGAAAAAGGCATCGCCCACAAAATCATGTTCGCTGGGATGGATAGCAATAATCGCCGGGGTATTAGTGGCTTCTGCTTCATCGACAACTGCGCGAAGGAAACAGTTATCCGCCACATTAAATGCGCCAATGGCAAAGCCGTGCTGGCGGGTAGGTTGCAATAATTCTTTCATCGAAACTAACATGTTAAATCTCCAGTTTCAGCGTGTAGTTCGCCCTGCCGGTGCGTTATTGCACGGCATCAAAGGCATGACAGAAAATGAATCAGGCTTTGCCGATAGCGCCGCTCGCCTGTAAATACGGGGTAATCACCTCTTCGAAAGCCAGTTCCATGGCTTTCAGCGCATCCACCAGTTCAATGGAAATATCGTGACAGAGGGTATGCAGGAGCGCGGATTTTCCCCGTTCAAAAACGGCTGCCCCAACGTTGATTTTCGCGACGCCCAGCGTCGTGCAGTGCTGGAGCTGATCGAACGGCGTCCCGCTGCCGCCGTGTAATGCCAAAGGTACGCTTGAACAGCGGGAAATCTCCGCCAGGCGTTGAAAATCAATAGCGGGAATAACGCCAGGCGCGTACATGCCATGCGCCGTACCCACCGAGACAGCCAGCAGATCAATGCCGGTTTGTGCAATAAATGTTTCCACATCAGCAGGTTGTGTCATTAAGTCGGCGTTGGTTGTATGGTCGTAACGCGGTGCATCTGCCAGATGGCCCAGTTCGCCTTCCACGCAGAGCTGCGCGCTGGCGGCGAGTTCCACCACCGCCCGGGTCTGGCGCACGTTTTCCTCCAGGGGAAATGCGGAAGCATCAATCATTAACCCGCTGAAACCGGCGCGAAACGCCTGACGAATACAGTCCGGATCTTTGCCATGATCAAGCGCCAGTGCTACGGGCACCGAAGCCGTTTCCGCCAGCGTTTTAACCACTGCCGCCGCGACAGGAGCAGGAAAATGCGCCAGATGCCCCTGATAAAGATTGAGAATGATCGGAGCGCGATGCTTCTCCGCCACGCGGATTGCCGCACGGGCGCTTTCCAGATTCATACAGTTGATCGCCAGCAGTGCGTAGTGTTCATGCCAGGCTTTCATCACCATACTTTTCATATCGGCAAACATAGGGCCTCCGGTTATTCGAGGGTGAAAGTGATCTCTTCATCTTTCAGCTTTTGATCGCTCAGTTCGTCAAACTCTTCGTCGCGTTCCGTTACCGGTTTCTTCCAGAGCGAGAGCATCACGCCACAAATCACCGTGCCTATACCCAGCGCCAGGCAAAACAGCAGAGGATGGGTGAACAGAGGCACAACAAACATGCCGCCATGCGGAACTGGACTTTCCACACCCCATACCATGATCAGCCCTCCCACTACCGCCGATGCCACCACACAAGATCCCACTACCCGCAGCAGGTCACGCGCGGCAATCGGAATAACCCCTTCAGTGATCATGCAGATCCCCATCGGAAACGCGGCTTTCAGTGCCTCACGTTCCGCACGGGTATATTTATGGCGTGTCAGTAAGAACGAAAGCGTGATGCCAAACGGTGGGATGATAGAGCCGACAAATTTCACGGCTTCTGGCCCGTAGACGCCGCTCACCAGCAAACCGTCAGAAAACAGCGACATGGTTTTATTTACCGGGCCACCAAAATCGAAGGTAGCCATCGCGCCGAGTATGGCTCCCATCAGGAAACGAGAACCTCCTTGCATTGACTCAAGCAAATGAATCAGCGCATCTTGCAGCCAGGCAATGGGCTTGCCAATCAACGTCATCATCAGCAGCCCGCCAATAATGGTGCTCAACACTGGCAACACCATGATGGGCATGAGTCCCTGCATCGACTGCGGCAGGCGGATATAGCGTTTAAGCAGCAAAATAGTGTAACCCACCAGGAAACCACCCAACATGCCGCCAATAAATCCAGTATGAATTTGCCCACAGAGAAAACCAACAATCAGGCCAGGGGCAAAACCGGGACGATCGGCAATGGAATAGGCAATTGCCGCGCTTATCAGCGGCACAATCAGCCCCATTCCCCAACCACCAATCTGATTCAGCATCCACGGAATTGTTCCTGTTTTTTCACCGACATCTGTACCGCCAAGAACTTGCCCCAACGCAATACATATCCCGGCCGCCACAATAAGGGGTATCATCCACGAGATGCCGGTTAATAAATGTTTTTTAATTTCCTGTGAAACCGGAATTTTATTTTCGTTCATATTAAGATCCCTCCAGTATAAGGATCATTTATTTCCCAGTGATTTTTCGACCTTTTCAAGAAACTGAACGGGCGATTTAATTACAATTTCTGTCTTTACTCGAACAATGCGTTTATGAATAAAGCGTTCTTCTCCTTTTATTTTCACATCCACAGCAAGAATCACGACATCAGCAGCAGAGATATCTGCCGCCTGTAATTCATTTTCTGTACCAATGGTTCCCTGGGTTTCAACTTTAATGGTGTGACCAAGAGCTTTTGCCCCTTTAATTAACTTCTCACGAGCAATATAGGTATGAGCAATACCCGCCGTGCAGGCGGCAACACAGACAATATTCATGACATACTCCCTGTTATTTAGCAGACATCGGATTGTGCATACTGACTAAAGAGATCAATAATTTTTTGCGGACTCGTCTCAACTAATAATTGCGCTATGATATCATCATCTGCCAGCGCGCCCGCGACCTGGGAAAGTAAACGGATATGCGTGGTATTTTGATCTTCAAGACGCACCGCAAATAAAATAATACAGCGAACGCTACTGCCATCCAGCGTTTCCCAGGGAATATCCTGCCGGGTACGCCCGATTGCCAGCGTGGTATTAATTACAGCAGAAGATTTACCATGTGGAATCGCGATATGATTTTCAAAACCTGTCGAACCTTCCGCTTCGCGTTGCCATACATCCTTAATAAACGTTTCCCGACAATCGATCGCGCCATCTTTTTGCAAAAGATTGGTTAACTCTTCGATCGCTTCCGCTTTATTGGTTGCCTGCATATCTAAAATAACGCGATTCGTATTCAGGATTTTTGTTATGTCCATTCGTCATACCTCATAAAATTCTGACATTAATTTTCAACGACCCGAGACGTCGCATGATGTAATTTTTCCGTAATCACCATTTCAGTAACCCGCTTAATATCAGCATCATTAAAAAAAGCGGTAACATAAGCGACCGGCATGATGACTGCAGGCAGATTAATGGTGATGCTGCCAACTTACTGATTTAGTGTATGATGGTGTTTTTGAGGTGCTCCAGTGGCTTCTGTTTCTATCAGC
>NZ_SZVK01000021.1:0-58185 GCF_005280595.1 Escherichia sp. MR
TCGGTGGAGCTGCATGACAAAGTCATCGGGCATTATCTGAACATAAAACACTATCAATAAGTTGGAGTCATTACCTGCGAGGTACGGTAAGAGTTGGCACCAATCCAGTCCATTAATGCGTGGTCGTGCACCATCAGCACGTTATCGAATCCTTTGCCACGCAAGTCAGCATCTTCATGACGACCAAAGCCAGTAAAGTAGAACGGTTTGTGGTTAATCAGGAACTTTTCGCCCTTCACTGCCACTGACCGGATGCCGACGCGCAGTGGGTAGATATCACACTCTGTCTGGCTTTTGGCTGTGACGCACAGTTCATAGAGATAACCTTCACCCGGTTGCCAGAGGTGCGGATTCACCACTTGCAAAGTCCCGCTGGTGCCTTGTCCAGTTGCAACCACCTGTTGATCCGCATCACGCAGTTCAACGCTGACATCACCATTGGCCACCACCTTCCAGTCAACAGACGCGTGGTTACAGTCTTGCGCGACATGCGTCACCACGGTGATATCGTCCACCCAGGTGTTCGGCGTGGTGTAGAGCATTACGCTGCGATGGATCCCGGCATAGTTAAAGAAATCATGGAAGTAAGACTGCTTTTTCTTACCGTTTTCGTCGGTAATCACCATTCCCGGCGGGATAGTCTGCCAGTTCAGTTCGTTGTTCACACAAACGGTGATACGTACACTTTTCCCGGCAATAACATATGGCGTGACATCGGCTTCAAACGGCGTATATCCCCCCTGATGCTCCATCACTTCCTGATTGTTTACCCACACTTTGCCGTAATGAGTGACCGCATCGAAACGCAGCACGATACGCTGGCCCGCCCAACCTTTAGGTATAAAGACTTCGCGCTGATACCAGACGTTACCCACATAATTACGAATATCCGCATCGGCGAACTGATCGTTAAAACTGCCCGGCACAGCAATTGCCCGGCTCTCTTGTAATGCGCTTTCCCACCAACGCTGATCAATTCCACTGTTTTCGCGATCCAGACTGAATGCCCACAGGCCGTCGAGTTTTTTGATTTCACGGGTTGGGGTTTCTACAGGACGTAACATAAGGGACTCCTCATTAAGATAAAAATACTGGTCAACCTTTAATCTGATTAGTTAACCAATTTTGTGATGTACACAGTTATCTGTGAGAAACCCATGGAAGAGAAATGGAAATAAAAAGAACTGACACCGCGATCAAAAAACCAAAAACTGCAATACCCACCGCGTGATACGGATCGCATTAATCTTTAAAACAGCGTTGACAGAAGCCACAAAATAAGAAATCGAACGTTCATTCGAATGAGTTTTAAATGATAAATTCACGTGCCATATGGATACTGTGTATGTGTTAACGGTGGTTTGGTGACGAAACGGAAAGAGTTTCTATGCAGGATTAAGCGGGCCAGTCTTCACCGACCCGCGAAAAGACAGAATCAGGATGCAGTTAAAATACCACCAATCATCGCGCGTAATCCCCGTGCGAATGACGCTTCACACGCCAGGTCTTCGGCTTCGATATCGGCCAGTACGCCATAGGTCAAATCCAGCAGTAAGCGAGAGGTCATTGCCGTGTTGATGTCAGGGTTTATCTCACCTTTTTGCTGGGCATCGCGCATACGCTGGGCGATAAACTCCGTAATCGTCAGATGCTTATTCTTAAGCATGGCGGCGACCTGTGGATTGCGCATCCCTTCCGCCATAATCTCGACCACCAGCGCCCGCTGTCCAAAGGCTTCATGAGTGAGAGAAACTATCGACTCGACCATATAGTCAACAAAATGAATCCCTTCGATAGGTTCGCGGAAGCGGATCACCGCTCTCTCCTGATCCTGAAGGATAATCGCCTGAATTAAGGCTTCTTTAGAAATGAAATGGTGATAGAGCGTTCCTGGGCTTATGCCGCAAGATTTACAGATGGCTTTCATCGAGGCACTGTGAAATCCATTTTCTGAAAAAATCTCTCTGGCAGCATTGAGGATCCGGGTCCGTGTCGGTTGTGCTTCAGTCTGCATGTTATCCATCGTTAAACCATTATAGTTAGCGTGAATAAGTAGTTTACTGCTTTGCCATGCAAGCGCCTAACATTGCAGGTCAAATGTGCGAAGCCCCCCGCATTCGAGTATTATTCACACGATAATTGGTCAACCAGCAATCAAAATATGGCAACCAGTAGCGAGATGGATGCACTTTTCTGATAACCCATCAGCATCAGAAAACAACGCTGAGTTGCGTTGTTTTCTGGTTTATTTGAATTAATTGAGTTCCTGTACCCCACCGCCAGAGACAGTGAGAATTTGTCCACTTATCCAGCCGGCTGCGGGTGAACACAAGAATAACGCCGCATTAGCAATATCTTGCGGTTGGCCCAGACGTCTGATTGGCGTGTGTTGCAACATTTTTTGTTCGATTTCTGGTGTAATAACGGATTTGAGGGCATCCGTTAATATTGCTCCCGGCGCAATACCATTCACCCGAATATTTTTTTCACCCAGGTCGAACGCCATATTCCTGACCAGATGACTGGCCGCAGCTTTAGATGACGCATACGAGGTCATGTTTTTATTTTTATTTTCTGCCGCCATAGAAGTGATAGTCAGAATAACGCCACCGCCATTTTTTTCCATCTCTGGCGCAATGAGTTGTGAAAGATGGAAAAAAGAAAAGACATTCAGTTCATAAGCGCGGCGAAAATCCGCCATTGGCATATCAAATGGCTTAGGCCCACCGCCACCGGCGTTGTTAACCAGAATATCAACTTTACCCAGTTTACTGACGGCAAAGTCTGCCAGAGCGGATAATTCCTGTTCGGACGTAATATCACAGCGCCACGCAAATGCCTGGCCACCCAGTTGTTGAATTTCATCTACAACATGATTAGCTGCATCGGCGTTAATATCGCTGACTACTACAGATGCACCTGCTGTCGCGAATGTAATGGCGATTTCTTTACCAATACCTGCACCCGCACCGGTGATGATGGCGCATTTTCCGTCGAGTCTCAGGTTGTCAGAATTAAACACATAAACCTCCTGTGAACTTCAGTAAAAATAAAAGGCACCGCCTGTGTGCCACATTTTTTATCATTAACCTTGAGGAAAGGACACTACCAGGTATAGCAGATAAAGAGAGGATTATTTCGCCGCAATGAGCCGGGCGGGGATAATTAGATTACGTGAATGCGTCTCTTCATGAGTGATTTTTTGCATCATGCGATCTGCAAGTGTTGTACCAAGTTCCCGCGCAGGTGTACTTGCCCAGGTAACGGGTATGTCATCAAGTGTGGTTTGCGTCGCATCGGTAAATGCCGCCAGCGAAACCTGTTGCTCAAAGTAACGATCGACTCCGCTCTCCCCGCTTTGCCGCCCTGCTTTCAGCAAACCAAACCATGCCCCCATCGCAATAGTTTCGTTATAGCAAACCACGGCGCTGATAGTCGGGTTACGGCGCAAAAGTGCTGTGATAGCTTCCGCAGCTTGTTTCTGGCTGGAAGTGCACTCCAGTACCCAATCGCTGTGAAACGGCAGGCCAAATTTTAATAATGTCGCGCAATATCCCCCCACCCGCTCCGCGCGGGTTAATGAGGAACTTTGCCCTCCCAACCAGGCGATACGCTGATGTCCATTGCGAATGAGATGCTCCGTCAATAACTGCGCAGCCTGCATGTTGTCCGGGCGAACAGTATCGACATCATCAAGATAACTGGCACGGGAAGCGAAAATCACCGGGATACCTTTTTCTTCTGCCATCCGCCGTAGGCCATCGCTGCTTCCCGCCGCACCGGCAATCACTACACCATCGACGCCCTGGTTGAGCAACAGTGAGAACCGCTGTGCCAACTGCTCGCCGTCTTTACCGCCGTGAAGCAAAAAAACCATCCGCCCCTGCGCCTCCAGAGCTTCCGTCAATCCGGCCGTTAATTCAGCGTAAAATGACGTAGATAAATCACGGACGATCAAACCAATGACGCCGCTTTGCCCGCCGCGCAGTGCCGACGCCTGGCGATTGCGCACAAATCCCAGCTCTTCAATCGCTGCGTTAACCCGTTCCCCCGTAGCGGTAGATATTCGTCCTTTCCCGCTAAGTACCAGCGAAACGGTACTGACCGACACGCCCGCAGCCAGCGCAACATCATGAATGGTGATTTTTTTGGCGGTAGCCATACAGATGACCTACTCCCTGATTTTTGTGACAGATAAAACGTTTTACCTTTAATTTATCTTATACCCGCTATTATCGTCGCGTAATGTGATTTATGCCTCACTAAAGTTTGATAAAACGTTTTATCTTCTCGCGCAATTTATTGAATCCAGACTGTTCTTAACAAGGAGTCGTTTTATGACGGCGAAAACAGCACCGAAAGTCACGCTGTGGGAATTTTTCCAGCAGTTAGGCAAAACCTTTATGTTACCCGTCGCATTACTGTCGTTCTGCGGCATTATGTTAGGGATTGGTAGTTCCCTGAGTAGCCATGATGTCATCACCCTCATCCCGGCATTGGGTAACCCCGTGTTGCAGGCTATCTTTACCTGGATGAGTAAAATTGGCTCGTTCGCTTTTAGCTTCCTACCGGTGATGTTCTGTATTGCGATCCCGCTTGGTCTGGCACGTGAAAACAAAGGAGTGGCGGCGTTCGCTGGTTTCGTGGGTTATGCGGTAATGAACCTGGCGGTTAACTTCTGGTTGACCAATAAAGGCATTCTGCCAACCACCGATGCAGCTGTTCTGAAAGCCAATAACATCCAGAGCATTCTTGGGATCCAGTCGATCGATACCGGGATCCTCGGTGCGGTGATCGCCGGTATTATCGTCTGGATGCTGCATGAGCGTTTTCATAATATCCGCCTGCCGGATGCGCTGGCATTCTTCGGCGGTACGCGCTTCGTGCCAATTATCTCCTCGCTGGTGATGGGGCTTGTCGGTCTGGTGATTCCGTTAGTCTGGCCGATTTTTGCCATGGGTATTAGTGGCTTAGGTCATATGATCAACAGCGCGGGTGATTTCGGACCTATGCTGTTTGGTACGGGTGAACGTCTGCTATTGCCGTTTGGTCTGCATCACATTCTGGTGGCATTAATTCGCTTTACTGACGCGGGCGGCACGCAGGAAGTCTGTGGACAAACCGTCAGCGGCGCACTCACCATCTTCCAGGCGCAATTAAGCTGCCCGACCACTCACGGTTTCTCTGAAAGCGCCACGCGTTTCCTCTCCCAGGGTAAAATGCCTGCGTTCCTCGGCGGTCTGCCAGGTGCTGCATTAGCCATGTATCACTGTGCTCGCCCGGAAAACCGTCATAAAATTAAAGGCCTACTGATTTCTGGCCTGATCGCCTGTGTTGTTGGCGGCACCACCGAACCGCTGGAGTTCTTGTTCCTGTTCGTAGCGCCAGTTCTCTACGTCATCCACGCGCTGTTAACCGGCCTCGGCTTCACCGTCATGTCTGTGCTCGGCGTCACCATCGGTAATACCGATGGCAATATCATCGATTTTGTGGTGTTCGGTATTTTGCATGGCCTGTCGACTAAGTGGTACATGGTGCCAGTGGTGGCGGCAATCTGGTTTGTCGTTTACTACGTCATCTTCCGTTTCGCTATCACCCGCTTCAATCTGAAAACACCGGGTCGCGACAGTGAAATCGCCAGCTCAATCGAAAAAGCCGTTACCGGTGCGCCGGGTAAATCGGGTTACAACGTTCCGGCAATCCTCGAAGCCTTAGGCGGTGCCGACAATATTGTCAGCCTGGATAACTGCATTACCCGTCTGCGTTTGTCAGTGAAAGATATGTCGCTTGTTAATGTACAGGCGCTAAAGGACAATCGGGCAATTGGCGTAGTACAACTTAATCAACATAACCTGCAGGTTGTTATCGGGCCGCAAGTTCAGTCAGTAAAAGACGAAATGGCTGGTCTGATGCGTACTGTTCAGGCATAAGGATAAAATATGTTCGATTTTTCAAAGGTCGTGGATCGTCATGGGACATGGTGTACACAGTGGGACTATGTCGCTGACCGTTTCGGCACTGCTGACCTGTTACCGTTCACGATTTCAGACATGGATTTTGCCACCGCCCCCTGCATTATCGAGGCGCTTAATCAACGTCTGATGCACGGTGTATTTGGCTACAGCCGCTGGAAAAACGATGAGTTTCTCGCGGCTATTGCCCACTGGTTCTCCACCCAGCATAACACCGCCATTGATACGCAGTCGGTGGTTTATGGTCCTTCTGTTATCTATATGGTGTCGGAATTGATTCGCCAGTGGTCTGCTGTCGGTGAAGGTGTAGTGATCCATACCCCAGCTTACGACGCATTTTACAAAGCCATCGAAGGTAATCAGCGCACCGTGATGCCCGTTGCTTTAGAGAAACGAGCAGACGGCTGGTTTTGCGATATGACCAAACTGGAAGCGGTGTTGGCAAAACCGGAGTGTAAAATTATGCTCCTGTGTAGCCCGCAGAACCCCACCGGTAAGGTCTGGAGTTGTGACGAACTGGAGATAATGGCAGACCTGTGCGAGCGGCATGATGTGCGTGTTATCTCCGATGAAATCCATATGGATATGGTATGGGGCGAGCAACCGCATATTCCCTGGAGTAACGTGGCGCGCGGAAACTGGGCGCTGCTGACCTCTGGCTCAAAAAGCTTCAACATTCCCGCCCTGACCGGAGCTTACGGCATCATTGAAAATAGCGATAGTCGCGAGACGTATTTATCGGCACTGAAAGGTCGTGATGGATTGTCCTCACCAGCCGTACTGGCGCTTACCGCCCATATTGCCGCCTATCAACAAGGCGCGCCGTGGCTGGATGCCTTACGTGTCTATCTGCAAGACAATCTGACATATATCGCAAATACGATGAATGCAGCGTTCCCGGAACTCAACTGGCAGCTCCCACAATCCACTTATCTGGCCTGGCTTGATCTACGTCCGTTGAATATCGACGACAACGCATTGCAAAAAGCCCTGATTGAGCAAGAAAAAGTAGCGATCATGCCGGGATATACCTACGGTGAAGAGGGTCGTGGCTTTGTTCGTCTCAATGCCGGATGCCCGCGTTCAAAACTGGAAAAAGGTATTGCCGGTTTGATTAACGCCATCCGAACTGTACGCTGATTACGATTGCGCAACGTAAATAATCGTTGCGCAATCGTAGATTTTTACCCGGTTTTGTTTTTATAATGGTGCGCACTTTTATATACAGAAAAAGAGTGCGACCATGATTGATACCACCCTGCCATTAACCGATATCCATCGCCACCTTGATGGCAACATTCGTCCCCAGACCATTCTTGAACTTGGCCGCCAGTATAATATCTCGCTTCCTGCACAGTCCCTGGACACGTTGATCCCTCACGTTCAGGTCATCGCCAACGAACCCGATCTGGTTAGCTTTCTGACCAAACTTGACTGGGGCGTAAAAGTTCTTGCCACGCTCGACGCCTGCCGTCGCGTGGCGTTTGAAAATATAGAAGATGCTGCCCGTAATGGCCTGCACTATGTTGAACTGCGTTTTTCGCCGGGTTATATGGCGATGGCGCATCAGTTGCCTGTCGCAGGCGTCGTTGAAGCAGTCATTGATGGCGTACGTGAAGGTTGCCGCACCTTTGGCGTGCAGGCGAAGCTTATCGGAATTATGAGCCGAACCTTTGGCGAAGCCGCCTGTCAGCAAGAGCTGGAAGCATTTTTAGCTCATCGCGATCAGATTACCGCACTGGATTTAGCCGGTGATGAGCTTGGTTTCCCGGGGAGTCTGTTCCTTTCTCACTTCAATCGCGCGCGTGATGCAGGCTGGCATATTACTGTCCATGCGGGCGAAGCCGCCGGGCCAGAAAGCATCTGGCAGGCTATTCGTGAACTGGGGGCGCAGCGTATTGGACATGGCGTAAAAGCCATTGAAGATCGGGCGCTGATGGATTTCCTCGCTGAACAGCAAATTGGTATTGAATCTTGTCTGACCTCAAATATTCAGACCAGCACCGTAGCGTCTCTGGCGGTACATCCGCTGAAAACGTTCCTTGAGCATGGTATTTGTGCCAGCATTAACACTGACGATCCAGGCGTACAGGGCGTGGATATCATTCACGAATATACCGTTGCCGCGCCGGCTGCTGGGTTATCCCGCGAGCAAATCCGCCAGGCGCAGATTAATGGTCTGGAAATGGCTTTCCTCAGTGCAGAGGAAAAACGCGCACTGAAAGAAAAAGTAGCGGGGAAATAAGAACATGCCTGATACGACGCGTAAGCGTCGTATCAGGCATTAAACTCATCAAGAATGTCTACATTATTTACGCCAGACACAGCGTCGCGCGATGTTTGGCGGATTCAATGCCCAGCTCAATCAGCTCCATCACCTGGATTGCCTGACTTGCCGGAACCGGATTTTCTCCATCGCCATTCAACGCATCTCGAATAGCAGCATAGTAAGCCGGATAATTTCCCGGCACCGTCAGCAGTGTTTCTTCGACACGTTCTTCACCTTCAACGCGGGTAAGTACGCCGTCACGCATATCGTAGCCCCAATCCTCTTGTGGCAGACGCTCGCCATTTTTCAAGCGTTCTTCCTGTGGATCGAGGCCATATTTAATATAGCTGCCGCGAGAGCCATGAACGATATAACGCGCCGACTCTGCCGCCGCCAGCATAGTGCCGTGTAAAATAACCCGCCGTTGTGGATAGGACAAAATGGCGTGGAAATAATCGGTCGACTGCGCTCCTGGACGTAACTGTGCTAAATCCACGGTCATGCTGACAGGTAAGCCAAACAACGTAATGGCCTGATCGAGCAGATGCGGTGCCAGATCGTACCAGATACCGCTGCCAGGACCGCCCTGTTCACGCCAGCGATCGCGTACCTGCGGACGGAAACGATCAAAATGTGACTCAAAGTAAGCAACCTCACCCAGCACACCTTCCGCAAGTAATCCTTTCAGCGTCAGAAAATCACTGTCCCAGCGACGGTTATGAAACACGGACAACACGCGTCCAAGGCTTTTTGCCAGCGCATCCAGTTCTCGCGCTTGTGACAGTGTCACGGTAAAGGGCTTATCAACGACTACGTGTTTACCCGCTTCCAGCGCCGCTTTCGCTAACGGAAAATGAGTATCGTTGGGCGTAGGAATGACAATCAGGTCAATATTGGGATCATTAAAGAGATGCTTCGGTTCAGAGACAACCGTAACCGTTGGCCAGTCGGCCTTTACTTTTGTTTCGTCACTGCTGGAGATAACTGCCAGCTCCAACCCGGGCGTGCCCGCAATCAGGGGCGCATGGAAGGTTTTACTCGCATAACCGTACCCAATCAACCCAACACGGATGTTGTCGCTCATGTCATTGCCTCTCATTGAAGTATGATTGCTATTTGACACTATCCTTTACCCTCTCTCAACAGTTTAATAACCTGCCAGCAATAAGGGATGTTATTTAACTTAAGTCAAAAAAATGGCTAATTTTCCGAAGGAAAAAGATAAATATCGCAAAAACATCAGTAAAAATCTTGCTGGCGCAATTATTGCTAAGTAACATTTACGGCCTTAGTTAATGGATCAATCAACATAGATGTGGGCAGTAATGAATCGTCTTATTGAATTAACAGGTTGGATCGTTCTTGTTGTTTCAGTCATTCTTCTTGGCGTGGCGAGTCACATTGACAACTACCAGCCGCCAGAACAGAGTACCCAGGTGCAACACAAGTAATCTCTGCGTTTGCAAGACAACATGCAGCCATTCGGGTGCATGTTTTAACTTGACAGGTATTTAAACCAGGAATTTATTATCTTGCTCGATGGAGTTGACGATTGTCAGGAATAGTAAAGCGCGTTACTCTTTTATTAGCAGTATTTCATCCCTGAATATTTGCCATCAGCACATTCTTATTATTGTTATTGCAAAAGCGTTCACCGCTGGTGAAATTTTATCATAACATATAATACCTACCACTTTGGTATTAGTTATTTTATGGATCTTTTATGACTGCTCAGGAATACTTATTAAAGTTTCGTAAAATCAATTCTCTCGAAAGTCTGGAAAAACTCTACGACCACCTTAATTACACCCTGACGGACGATCAGGATATTATCAATATGTATCGCGCAGCCGATCACCGCCGTGCTGAACTGGTCTCTGGCGGTCGATTGTTTGACCTTGGCCAGGTTCCAAAGTCCGTCTGGCACTATGTTCAATAAAGAAAGTAGCGATTGGTTATAAAAGCCTTATAATAACGCCCCTAAAATTAGATTTGCCTGTTTGCTGTCGCTATTCTGGAGAACGTATGATCACCACAACGCCACAACGTATTGGAGGCTGGTTGCTTGGGCCGTTGGCCTGGCTGTTAGTCGCCCTATTGAGTACGACGCTGGCGTTGTTGCTGTACTGTGCAGCGTTATCCTCTCCTCAAACATTTAAAACGCTCGGCGAACAAACACTGACGACGCAAATCTTATGGGGCGTTTCGTTTATTACCGCTATTGCCATGTGGTATTACACCTTGTGGTTAACTATCGCGTTCTTTAAACGCCGGCGTTGTGTTCCTAAACACTATATTATCTGGTTACTGATTTCCGTATTACTGGCGGTTAAAGCCTTTGCGTTTTCGCCAGTTGAAGATGGTGTCGCCGTTCGCCAGTTGCTGTTTACTTTGCTGGCAACCGCATTGATCGTCCCCTATTTCAAACGCTCGTCGCGGGTGAAAGCGACGTTTGTGAATCCGTAATAACCTTACAGTTAACCTGTTGTCGCCTGCTCTGGATTAACGGATAATAGGCGGCTTTTTTATTTCAGGCCGAAAAATGACTGACTACCTGTTACTGTTTGTCGGAACTGTACTGGTCAATAACTTTGTACTGGTCAAGTTTCTGGGGCTTTGCCCGTTTATGGGCGTTTCCAAAAAGCTGGAAACCGCAATGGGCATGGGGCTGGCAACAACATTTGTGATGACGCTGGCGTCTATTTGCGCCTGGCTTATCGACACGTGGATTTTGATCCCGCTCGATCTGATTTACCTGCGCACCCTGGCCTTTATTCTGGTGATTGCTGTAGTCGTGCAGTTCACCGAGATGGTGGTACGTAAAACCAGCCCGGTGCTTTACCGACTGCTGGGGATTTTTCTACCGCTTATCACCACCAACTGTGCGGTGCTCGGCGTGGCATTGCTGAATATCAATCTCGGACACAATTTCTTGCAGTCGGCACTGTACGGTTTTTCTGCTGCTGTCGGCTTCTCGCTGGTGATGGTGCTTTTCGCCGCCATTCGCGAACGCCTTGCTGTGGCTAATGTCCCGGCACCTTTTCGCGGTAATGCCATTGCTCTCATTACCGCAGGTCTTATGTCTCTGGCCTTTATGGGCTTTAGTGGTTTGGTGAAGTTGTAATGAATGCTATCTGGATTGCCGTTGCCGCCGTGAGCCTGCTGGGTCTGGCGTTTGGCGCCATTCTGGGTTATGCCTCCCGCCGTTTTGCGGTGGAAGACGATCCGGTCGTTGAGAAAATTGACGAAATCTTACCGCAGAGCCAGTGTGGGCAGTGCGGTTATCCTGGCTGTCGCCCCTATGCCGAAGCCATCAGCTGTAACGGTGAAAAAATCAACCGCTGCGCCCCTGGCGGCGAAGCTGTAATGCTAAAAATTGCCGAACTGCTTAATGTCGAGCCGCAGCCGCTGGATGGCGATGCGCAAGAGTTGACGCCTGCGCGGATGGTGGCGGTTATTGATGAAAATAACTGTATTGGCTGCACCAAGTGCATTCAGGCGTGTCCGGTAGACGCCATCGTTGGCGCTACCCGTGCCATGCATACGGTAATGAGTGAGCTCTGTACGGGCTGCAATTTATGCGTTGACCCGTGCCCGACGCACTGCATCTCGTTGCAACCGGTCGCAGAAACGCCTGACTCCTGGAAATGGGATCTGAACACCATTCCCGTGCGCATTATTCCCGTGGAACACCATGCTTAAGTTATTCTCTGCATTAAAAAAAAATAAAATCTGGGATTTCAACGGCGGCATCCATCCACCGGAGATGAAAACCCAGTCCAACGGTACTCCCCTGCGCCAGGTTCCACTGGCGCAGCGTTTTGTCATTCCACTGAAACAGCATATTGGCGCTGAAGGTGAGCTGTGCGTTAGCGTCGGCGATAAAGTATTGCGCGGCCAGCCGCTTACCCGTGGTCGCGGTAAAATGCTGCCAGTTCACGCGCCAACGTCTGGCATTGTTACGGCTATTGCGCCCCACTCTACGGCTCATCCTTCAGCCTTAGCTGAATTAAGCGTGATTATTGATGCCGATGGTGAAGATTGCTGGTTCCCACGTGACGGCTGGACCGATTACCGCTCACGCAGCCGGGAAGAATTAATTGAACGCATTCATCAGTTTGGCGTCGCCGGGCTGGGTGGTGCGGGCTTCCCGACAGGCGTTAAATTACAGGGCGGCGGCGATAAAATCGAAACCTTGATTATTAATGCAGCCGAGTGCGAACCGTATATTACCGCCGATGACCGTCTGATGCAGGATTGCGCAGCTCAGGTGGTGGAAGGCATTCGCATTCTTGCGCATATTTTACAGCCGCGCGAAATTCTTATCGGTATTGAAGATAACAAACCGCAGGCGATTTCCATGCTTCGCGCGGTGCTGGCGGATTCCCACGATATTTCTCTGCGGGTGATTCCAACCAAATATCCTTCCGGCGGCGCCAAACAGTTAACGTACATCCTGACCGGGAAACAAGTGCCGCACGGCGGTCGCTCGTCAGATATCGGCGTGTTAATGCAAAACGTTGGCACGGCTTACGCAGTAAAACGCGCAGTAATCGATGGTGAACCGATTACCGAGCGCGTGGTGACGCTGACCGGAGAAGCGATTGCACGTCCAGGCAACGTCTGGGCGCGTCTGGGTACGCCGGTGCGTCATTTATTGAACGATGCCGGATTCTGCCCTTCTGCCGATCAAATGGTGATAATGGGCGGCCCACTGATGGGCTTTACCTTACCGTGGCTGGATGTACCGGTAGTTAAAATCACCAACTGCCTGTTAGCTCCGTCCGCCAGTGAACTGGGCAAACCGCAGGAAGAACAAAGCTGCATCCGCTGTAGCGCCTGTGCCGATGCCTGCCCAGCGGATCTTTTGCCGCAGCAGTTGTACTGGTTCAGCAAAGGTCAACAGCACGACAAAGCCACCACGCATAACATTGCCGACTGCATTGAATGCGGTGCCTGCGCGTGGGTTTGCCCGAGTAATATTCCCCTGGTGCAATATTTCCGTCAGGAAAAAGCCGAGATTGCCGCCATTCGTCAGGAAGAGAAACGCGCCGCAGAAGCTAAAGCGCGTTTTGAAGCTCGTCAGGCACGCCTGGAACGCGAAAAAGCGGCGCGTCTTGAACGACATAAGAGCGCAGCAGTCCAACCGGCAGCCAAAGACAAAGATGCGATTGCTGCCGCACTGGCACGTGTGAAAGAAAAACAAGCTCAGGCCACGCAACCGATTGTGATTAAAGCGGGTGAACGCCCGGATAACAGCGCGATTATTGCGGCACGGGAAGCCCGTAAAGCACAAGCCAGAGCAAAACAGGCAGAATTGCAGCAAACTAACGACACCGCAACAGTTGCTGATCCACGTAAAGCGGCAGTAGAAGCCGCAATTGCTCGAGCTAAAGCACGCAAGCTGGAACAACAACCTGCTAACGAATTGCCGCAGGAACAGGTTGACCCGCGCAAAGCCGCTGTCGAAGCCGCTATCGCCCGCGTTCAGGCCAAAAAAGCCGCTCAGCAAAAGGTTGTAAACGAGGACTAAATGGTATTCAGAATAGCTAGCTCCCCTTATACCCATAACCAGCGCCAGACATCGCGCATTATGTTGCTGGTACTGATCGCAGCCGTGCCCGGAATCGCTGCGCAACTTTGGTTTTTTGGCTGGGGTACTCTCGTTCAGATCCTCCTGGCGTCGGTCAGTGCACTTTTAGCCGAAGCTCTTGTGCTGAAACTGCGCAAACAGCCTGTTTCCACAACCTTAAAAGATAATTCGGCGCTTTTAACAGGGCTGTTACTCGCCGTAAGTATTCCGCCCCTCGCACCATGGTGGATGGTCGTGCTGGGTACGGTGTTTGCGGTGATCATCGCTAAACAGTTGTACGGCGGTCTGGGGCAAAACCCGTTTAACCCGGCGATGATTGGCTATGTGGTCTTACTGATCTCCTTCCCGGTGCAGATGACCAGCTGGCTGCCACCGCATGAAATTGCGGTCAACATCCCTGGCTTCATCGACGCCATACAGGTTATCTTCAGCGGTCATACTGCCAGCGGCGGTGATATGAACACGCTACGCTTAGGTATTGATGGCATTAGCCAGGCAACGCCACTGGATACGTTCAAAACTTCTGTCCGCGCCGGTCATTCGGTTGAGCAGATTATGCAGTATCCGATCTACAGCGGTATTCTGGCGGGTGCTGGTTGGCAATGGGTAAACCTCACCTGGCTGATTGGCGGCGTGTGGTTGCTATGGCAGAAAGCGATTCGCTGGCATATTCCGGTCAGCTTCTTAGTAACGCTGGCGTTATGCGCAACGTTGGGCTGGTTGTTCTCACCAGAAACACTGGCATCACCGCAAATTCACCTGCTGTCTGGCGCGACCATGCTCGGCGCATTCTTTATTCTGACCGATCCGGTGACCGCTTCTACGACCAATCGTGGTCGTCTGATTTTCGGTGCGCTGGCGGGCTTATTAGTCTGGTTGATCCGCAGTTTCGGCGGCTATCCTGACGGCGTGGCTTTTGCTGTCTTGCTGGCGAACATCACGGTTCCTCTGATCGATTACTACACGCGTCCGCGCGTCTACGGCCATCGCAAAGGATAAACCATGCTGAAAACTATCCGAAAACACGGTATTACACTGGCGCTGTTTGCTGCGGGTTCAACAGGTTTAACGGCGGCCATCAACCAGATGACCAAAACGACGATTGCTGAACAGGCCAGCCTGCAACAAAAGGCGTTATTTGATCAGGTGTTGCCAGCCGAACGCTATAACAATGCGCTGGCGCAGAGTTGCTACCTGGTGACGGCACCAGAGTTAGGTAAAGGTGAGCATCGGGTTTACATCGCTAAACAGGATGACAAGCCGGTAGCCGCCGTTCTGGAAGCGACCGCGCCGGATGGCTATTCCGGTGCGATTCAGCTACTGGTCGGAGCCGACTTTAACGGCACGGTACTTGGCACTCGCGTGACAGAACATCACGAAACGCCAGGGCTTGGCGATAAAATCGAACTGCGCCTTTCAGACTGGATCACCCATTTTGCGGGTAAAAAAATCAGCGGTGCTGACGACGCGCACTGGGCGGTGAAGAAAGATGGCGGTGATTTTGACCAGTTTACTGGGGCGACCATTACGCCTCGCGCGGTGGTGAATGCGGTAAAACGCGCCGGATTGTACGCTCAGACGTTACCGGCACAACTTTCTCAACTTCCTGCCTGTGGAGAATAAACCGTGAGCGAAATTAAAGATGTTATTGTTCAGGGGTTATGGAAGAACAACTCCGCACTGGTTCAGTTGCTTGGCCTCTGCCCACTGCTGGCGGTCACGTCCACTGCCACCAACGCTCTGGGTTTAGGGCTTGCGACGACACTGGTGCTGACGCTTACCAACCTGACTATCTCGACGCTGCGTCACTGGACGCCAGCTGAGATCCGTATCCCCATTTACGTCATGATCATCGCCTCGGTGGTCAGCGCCGTACAGATGCTGATCAACGCCTACGCCTTCGGCCTGTATCAATCGTTAGGGATTTTTATTCCACTGATTGTCACTAACTGTATCGTTGTGGGTCGCGCTGAAGCCTTCGCCGCCAAAAAAGGTCCGGCGCTTTCGGCTCTTGATGGTTTTTCGATAGGCATGGGCGCAACCTGCGCAATGTTCGTGCTGGGTTCACTACGCGAAATCATCGGCAACGGAACGTTGTTTGACGGTGCCGATGCGCTGTTGGGTAACTGGGCAAAAGTATTGCGGGTGGAGATCTTCCACACTGATTCCCCTTTCCTGCTGGCAATGTTACCACCAGGCGCATTTATTGGTCTGGGACTGATGCTGGCAGTGAAATATCTGATTGATGAAAAAATGAAAAAGCGCCGCGCTGAAGCAATCGCCGAACGCGGCTTGCCGAACGGTGAAACAGGGAATGTCTGATGAACAAAGCAAAACGCCTGGAGATCCTCACACGTCTGCGTGAGAACAATCCTCACCCCACAACCGAGCTTAATTTCAGTTCGCCTTTTGAATTGCTGATTGCCGTACTGCTTTCCGCTCAGGCCACCGATGTCAGCGTTAATAAGGCGACGGCGAAGCTCTACCCGGTGGCTAATACGCCTGCGGCAATGCTCGAACTGGGTGTTGAAGGCGTAAAAACGTATATCAAAACTATTGGGTTATATAACAGCAAAGCGGAAAATATCATTAAGACCTGCCGTATCTTACTGGAACAGCATAATGGCGAAGTTCCGGAAGATCGCGCGGCGCTGGAGGCCTTACCCGGCGTTGGACGTAAAACAGCTAACGTGGTGTTGAATACCGCTTTCGGCTGGCCGACCATCGCTGTAGATACCCACATTTTCCGGGTCTGCAACCGCACCCAATTTGCGCCAGGAAAAAATGTCGAGCAGGTTGAGGAAAAATTGCTGAAAGTGGTTCCGGCAGAATTTAAAGTCGATTGCCACCACTGGTTAATTCTTCACGGGCGTTATACCTGCATTGCCCGCAAGCCGCGCTGTGGCTCCTGCATTATTGAAGATCTTTGTGAATACAAAGAGAAAGTTGACATCTGACACAAATAGATGGTGTCGTCTACCCATCCATTACCTTTCCTTATCTTCTTCAAAAACATCCCTCTAACGTTAATGATGCCGCCTCGCTGCGGCATCATCAGGCAATCCGTTTGTGAATAACCAAAAATGCAGGTTAATTGTTTTTTTAATAGCGAAATTTTCTATCTATTCGTGATCAAGATCACACTGATACTGAAATGTAAAAACAATGCATTTTAAAAGTTAAATTTGACAAAGCATTGATTCAATCCGTCCTGAAACCTACAAAACATTACACTGGCTATTTTTCAGATAATGGACTATCCCACTACATAAAACATCTTATAGCAGAACATATCGCCAAACTGGAATTATTACCCTATCTCAGTAGTGAAAAAATCTGCCTTTACGTTTTTTGAAAAATTTAACGCTGGATAACATTTCCCGGAGCCGATGAATTCTCCACGCCAGTTATATGTAACAGATTATTACAAAGGACTTGTCTGAAAGTGCAAGATAGTGAACATTACCTGCCGTTTCCCCTCCCACTAT
Organism: Escherichia sp. MR; assembly: GCF_005280595.1. Classification (NCBI taxonomy): domain Bacteria; kingdom Pseudomonadati; phylum Pseudomonadota; class Gammaproteobacteria; order Enterobacterales; family Enterobacteriaceae; genus Escherichia; species Escherichia sp. MR. Next base: position 17,323 of record NZ_SZVK01000021.1, read on the forward strand.
AACAATTGCGCGTATGTTTTTTAGACATCACGCGAGAAAGCACCCCCGTTAATATGGGATGTAAAAAAAGAGGTAAAAGTGTCCACTGCAAACCAAAAACCAACAGAAAGCGTCAGTTTGAACGCTTTCAAACAACCGAAGGCGTTCTATCTCATCTTCTCGATTGAGTTATGGGAACGTTTTGGTTATTACGGCCTGCAAGGAATTATGGCTGTCTACCTGGTTAAACAACTGGGTATGTCTGAAGCGGATTCAATCACCCTTTTCTCTTCCTTTAGCGCCCTGGTTTATGGTCTGGTCGCTATCGGCGGCTGGTTAGGTGACAAGGTACTGGGTACTAAACGCGTTATTATGCTTGGTGCTATTGTACTGGCCATTGGTTATGCGCTGGTTGCATGGTCTGGTCACGACGCCGGTATCGTCTATATGGGTATGGCGGCTATTGCCGTAGGTAACGGCCTGTTTAAAGCCAACCCGTCTTCGCTGCTCTCTACTTGCTATGAGAAAAACGACCCGCGTCTGGACGGTGCATTTACCATGTACTACATGTCCGTCAACATCGGTTCTTTCTTCTCTATGATTGCAACCCCATGGCTGGCTGCCAAATATGGCTGGAGCGTCGCGTTCGCCCTTAGCGTAGTAGGTCTGTTAATCACTATCGTTAACTTCGCCTTCTGCCAACGCTGGGTTAAGCAGTACGGCTCAAAACCTGACTTTGAACCAGTCAACTACCGTAACCTGCTGCTGACCATTATTGGTGTTGTAGCCCTGATCGCAGTTGCAACCTGGCTGCTGCACAACCAGGAAGTAGCACGTATGGCGCTGGGCGTTGTTGCCCTGGGTATCGTGGTTATCTTCGGTAAAGAAGCGTTCGCCATGAAAGGTGCTGCGCGTCGTAAAATGATCGTCGCCTTCATCCTGATGCTTGAAGCAATCATCTTCTTCGTGCTGTACAGCCAGATGCCGACGTCGCTGAACTTCTTTGCGATTCGTAACGTTGAACACACTATTCTTGGTCTGGCCGTCGAGCCAGAGCAGTATCAGGCGCTGAACCCATTCTGGATCATCATTGGTAGCCCGATTCTGGCCGCTATCTATAACAAGATGGGCGATACCCTGCCGATGCCGACCAAGTTTGCAATCGGTATGGTGATGTGTTCTGGTGCGTTCCTGATCCTGCCGCTGGGTGCGAAATTCGCGTCTGACGCCGGTATCGTTTCTGTAAGCTGGCTGGTAGCTAGCTACGGCCTGCAGAGTATCGGTGAACTGATGATCTCTGGTCTGGGTCTGGCGATGGTTGCACAGCTCGTTCCGCAGCGTCTGATGGGCTTCATTATGGGTAGCTGGTTCCTGACCACTGCCGGTGCAAACCTGATTGGTGGTTATGTTGCGGGTATGATGGCTGTTCCGGATAACGTAACCGATCCGCTGATGTCGCTGGAAGTGTATGGTCGCGTGTTCTTGCAGATTGGTGTCGCCACTGCCGTTATTGCTGTGCTGATGCTGCTGACCGCGCCGAAACTGCATCGCATGACCCAGGACGATGCTGCAGACAAAGCGGCGAAAGCTGCCGTAGCGTAAATTTCAGGGAAACTCTTTTACAAGCCGCTAACTTTTCGTTAGCGGCTTTTTTTTTGTTCAGCAACGCACTACCATACTTTAAACCACAGCCAAAAGGAGTTACCGATGAAACTGTTCTACAAACCGGGCGCCTGCTCTCTTGCTTCCCATATCACCCTGCGTGAGAGCGGAAAGGACTTTACGCTCGTCAGTGTGGATTTGATGAAAAAACGTCTCGAGAACGGTGATGATTACTTTGCCATTAACCCTAAGGGACAGGTTCCTGCGTTGCTACTGGACGATGGTACTTTGCTGACGGAAGGCGTAGCAATTATGCAGTATCTTGCTGACAGTGTTCCCGACCGCCAGTTGCTGGCATCGGTAAACAGTATTTCTCGCTATAAAACCATCGAATGGCTGAACTATATCGCCACCGAATTGCATAAAGGGTTCACACCACTGTTCCGCCCGGATACCCCGGAAGAGTATAAACAGGCTGCTCGTGCACAACTGGAGAAAAAGCTGCAGTATGTTAACGACGCGCTGAAAGATGAGCACTGGATCTGCGGGCAACGTTTCACCATCGCTGACGCCTATCTGTTTACGGTTCTGCGCTGGGCATACGCGGTGAAACTGAATCTGGAGGGTTTAGAGCACATTGCAGCCTTTATGCAGCGTATGACTGAAAGACCGGCGGTGAAAGCCGCGTTGACGGCGGAAGGCTTGCAGTAATCGTCATCGGCCCACAGGAAGCTGTGGGCCGAGGTATTTCAGAGCTTCGTTGCGCTGAAATAGTGTTCCGGTTTGGCTATACGATCTTGCGCGGCAACCACCTGCAGTTCATATTCCTGCATTGCTTTGGTGGTTACCATAATTTCGTATACTGCCGCCGTCACGTGTTCCAGTGCCTCCTGCAGCGTTGCCCCCTGCAACAATTTCACCAGCAGTAAACCGCTCGTCACATCACCAACACCTACCGGCTGGCGCATACCAAAATCCACCAGCGGACGGCTGATATGCCAGGCTTCATCGGCAGTAACCAGCAGCATTTCAAAACGTTCGCGGCTGTAGCCCGCACGTGCAAGGTGTTTAACCAATACGATTTGTGGCCCTTGCGCAATAAGTTCACGCGCAGCGTTAACGGCCTCTTCGACGTTATGTACTGGATGTTCACAAAGAATTTCCAGCTCGACCAGATTCGGCGCGATGATATCGCTGGCTGGCATACCGTGACGGACATGAAATTCCGCCACGCCTGGCGCAACGATGCAACCTTTTTCCGGGTGCCCCATTACGGGATCGCAAAAATATTTCGCTTGTGGATTCGCCGCTTTTACCTGACGGACAATACCGAGGATATGTTCGCCCTGCTCCGCCGATCCCAGATAACCACTGAGTACGGCATCACAGGTGTGTAATTTATCAATGGCGGCAATGCCCTGCACAATTTCGGTTAAATGGCTGGGCGGCATCACACAGCCAGTCCATTTGCCGTATTGAGTATGATTAGAAAATTGAACGGTATTCAGCGGCCAGACATTCGCGCCCAGGCGGCGCATCGGAAACTCTGCCGCACTGTTACCCGCATGACCATAAACAACGTGAGACTGGATAGCGAGAATATTTTTCATTGTGCTCCCTGTATAAAAATCAGGGGAGTGATTTCTCACTCCCCCTTTCCACTTAGTGCATTATTTCCAGCAAATCAGACAGTAATTCTTTTTGCCGCGACGCAGTAAGGTATAACGACCAAACAGGCGATCTTCTTCTTTAAAGAAGTATTCAGGATCGGACTGTTTTTCACCGTTAATGGTGATGGCATTGGAGGCGATAGTTTTACGCGCCTGACCACGGGACGGTTGCAGTTCAGAATCGACCAGCGCCTGCATCAGATCAGCGCCTTTTTCCATCTCAACCATCGGTACGCCGTCCTGCGCCAGCTGTTCAAAGTCCGCTTCGCTAAGCGCACTCAAGGAACCGCTGAACAGACATTCGGTAATACGTTTCGCGGCTTGCAAACCTTCTTCACCGTGAACCAGACGCGTCACCTGCTCCGCCAGCACATACTGGGCGCGCGGTGCTTTGCCGCTGTTTTTATCTTCTTCTTCCAGGGCGTTGATCTCTTCAATGCTCATGAAAGTGAAGAACTTCAGGAAGCGGTAAACGTCGGCATCAGCGGTGTTGATCCAGAACTGGTAGAACTTGTACGGACTGGTCTTCTTCGGATCCAGCCATACTGCGCCGCCTTCAGTTTTACCAAATTTGGTGCCGTCAGCCTTGGTGATCAGCGGAACGGTCAGGCCAAAAACCTGATTCTGATGCAGGCGACGGGTCAGATCGATACCAGAGGTGATGTTACCCCACTGGTCAGAACCGCCAATCTGCAACGTAACACCATACTGTTTATTCAGACAGGCAAAGTCATAGCCCTGCAACAGGTTGTAAGAAAACTCGGTGAACGAAATACCCTGATCTTCACGGTTGAGACGCTGCTTAACCGCTTCTTTGTTGATCATCTGGTTAACGGAGAAGTGCTTACCGATATCGCGCAGGAAAGTCAGCACATTCATATTGCCGAACCAGTCATAGTTGTTCGCGGCGATAGCAGAGTTTTCTCCACAGTCGAAATCGAGGAACGGGGCAACCTGCTTGCGGATTTTGTCCACCCACTCCTGAACAGTTTCTTCGGTGTTCAGCTTACGCTCGGCAGCTTTGAAGCTTGGGTCGCCAATCAGACCTGTCGCGCCGCCTACCAGCGCAACCGGCTTGTGGCCCGCCTGCTGGAAGCGTTTCAGGCATAACAATGGAACAAGATGCCCCAAATGCAAGCTGTCAGCGGTAGGGTCGAAGCCGCAATAGAGCGCGATCGGGCCTTGCGCCAGTCGCTCTGCTAACGCTTCTTCGTCCGTCACCTGGGCCACCAGCCCCCGCTCTTGCAATTGTTTAATCAAGTTACTGCTTGCCATCAAAATCTCCATTTATATAACGACTGCACCTTTGCCGGTACACGACTTTTCGCCAGATGCGAAAGAGACATAGAATAAAGTGCCGGAATCAGGAGTGCCAGCGATTAAAGCAAGATTTTTGCATCTTTTCAGGGTGCGAGACGATCGATTTTCCACGCCTCATTTTCACGCTGGTACAAAAAGCGGTCATGCAGACGATGCTCACCGCCCTGCCAGAACTCAACCTGTTCAAGACTTACGCGAAAACCGCCCCAGAAACTCGGTAAAGGGACATCGCCCTGCTGAAACTTCTGCTTCAGCTCAAGAAATTTGCTCTCAAGGATCCCTCGCGCAGAGATACGGCTGGACTGCTTAGATACCCACGCGCCAATCTGGCTATCGCGCGGACGACTATGAAAATATTTCATCACTTCGAGAGTCGAAAGACGCTCCGCTTTACCGGTCACCATTACCTGGCGCTCAAGAGTATGCCACGGGAAAAGCAGGCTAACGCGCGGGTTATTTTCGATTTGATGCGCTTTGCGACTGCCGAGATTGGTGTAAAACACCATCCCTTTTTCGTCGTAATGTTTGAGTAACACGATGCGCTGATAAGGCTGACCATGTTCATCAACGGTTGCGACGACCATCGCGGTGGGGTCAACCAGTTTGGCTTCACAGGCCTGGGAGAGCCAGCGTTCAAAAAGGGTTAAAGGATCGGCGGGAAGATCGCGGCGGCGTAAACCGCCTTTGGTGTATTCACGGCGCAGATGCGCGATTTGCTGCAATTCGTCGTTATCAGACATGGTTTTCTTTACGGATTGTCAGTGGGTGACGCTATTGTGCGCCGCCCCTGGAAAAATCTCAACGCTGCGGATTTTGTAACTGACAGTTATTCAAGACGATGCGGTCACGCTTATAGACCGTTGCCTCATCACCTTTTGACCAGAAAACATAAATGCCATCGGTATAACGTGCGCCAGAGGCTGAAATGCCCTGTTTAAGGTGAATTAATTGATTGTCGTAGACAAAACTGACTTCCTGACGCGGATTATTCAGTTTTACCGTCAACGGTTTTTCATCACACTGGTATTCCAGCGTATCAGTTTGCATACGTTCAACCAGTTGATTAAACGCGCCACAGCCAGTGAGAAGCACCGGCAAACAGATCAGTAACAGTTTTTTCATAAACACATCCCGAAGACTTTCCTGGTCCGGAGAGCAAAACGCTCTCCTCAACTTCCAAGTGTAACGGCAGACGCAGTAGGAAAAATTCAGTTAACTCTGATATCGCGGATTTGCAGGGAAAATTGCGCCCAGCACCGTCGCCTCGCTTGCGCCGGTGACCGAAGGCAGGTTGCCGGGTAGCCCCGCCAGCGTCCGCCAGGCAAGCCACGCGAAGGCCAATGCTTCCATGTCATCACCACTAATGCCGACGGCGTCAGTGGTGGTCACTTCGGTTCCTGGCAGCAAGGCAGCAAGTCGCGTCATCACCAATGGATTACGGCTTCCGCCACCACAGACCATCAAACGATCGCAGCCGCCACTCAATAATACCTGTTCAGAAATGGTCACGGCAGTAAGTTCCGCCAGCGTCGCCTGGACATCGCGCGCATCAACACCCGGGAAATGGCGCAAATGCCGTTCCAGCCAACCGTAGTTAAAGTATTCGCGTCCGGTGCTTTTCGGCGCGGATTGGGAAAAATACGCATCACTAAGCATATTCTGCAACAGTGGCAAAATAACTTTACCCGCTCGCGCCCACTCAGCGTCTTTATCGTAAGGTTTCCCGGCCTGACGCCAGATCCACGCATCCATCAACATGTTACCTGGACCGGTATCGTATCCCCCCACCGGCTGCCCTGGAATCAACAACGACAAATTGGCGATACCACCAATGTTGAGAACCATTCGCCGCTCTGTCGGATGAGCCAGCAATGCGTGATGAAACGCTGGCACCAGCGGCGCACCCTGACCACCTAAGGCGATATCGCGACGGCGAAAATCACCAACGACAGTAATTCCAGTGCGCGCCACAATTTGATTGTTATCACCAATCTGTAGAGTATGCGGTGCAACGCCAGTAGGTTCGTGCCAGACAGTCTGTCCGTGACACCCGATGGCGACGATATCTTTTGGCTGCAAATTTTCTTGCTTGAGCAGTGCGTTAACGGCATCGGCAAACAAACGACCAAGTTGAGTATCCAGTTGACCGAACTGAGAAAGCGTAAGCTGCTGCCCCTGACAAATATCCAGTACTGCTTGTTTAAGTGATGGGGGAATCGGCCAGCTCAAACTTGCCAACTGCGCCACCCTGTGTTCATCGATAGTCGCCAGTACAACATCGACACCATCCAGGCTAGTACCTGACATTACGCCAATAAAGCGGCCTGATTTCATAGTTCATCCTTTTTCAACCTGTCGTTTGCGCTCCACTCAAACACAAACCTCTCACGAATTCCATGCATGAGCGCCGATTTTTACCATTACCAGGAAAACATTATATTCATATCAATAATTACTATGAATGTTTTGTTTATACTTGGTTAACCGTATTCTAATTATGATTCCATCATGTTTTAGTGGAACATGTAATCATAGTTATACCAATGCCATTTACTTTGGCCATGAGGGATGCTTGTGAGGCGTTTCATGGTAATCAGGAGATTTTTCAATGATTAAGCGCGTACTGGTTGTATCAATGGTAGGTCTGTCTCTTGTCGGTTGTGTTAATAACGATACCCTTTCTGGCGATGTCTATACCGCCTCTGAAGCGAAGCAAGTGCAGAATGTCAGCTATGGCACAATCGTTAATGTACGACAGGTACAAATTCAGGGCGGTGATGATTCCAACGTTATCGGCGCAATTGGCGGTGCGGTTCTCGGTGGCTTCCTTGGGAATACCGTTGGTGGCGGAACTGGGCGTTCTCTGGCAACTGCGGCAGGCGCTATCGCAGGTGGCGTAGCGGGTCAGGGCGTGCAGAGCGCAATGAACAAAACTCAGGGTGTGGAGTTGGAAATTCGTAAAGATGATGGCAACACCATTATGGTGGTACAGAAACAGGGCAATACCCACTTCTCTCCGGGACAACGTGTTATCCTGGCCAGCAACGGTAGCCAGGTGACTGTCTCTCCGCGCTAAATAAGTTGACGTGTGGTCAGGTCACTGACCACACGCCTTCTTCATTTCACCCTTTGGCCTGCAGCTCAGTAATATTATGCTCAAGTTTTGCAATGAGCTTAATCAACTGTTCTACTTCCTCTGCGGAAATTCCATGCAATATTTCCGCCCGGGTTTTGTTAATAACCGCTTCCATTTCGCTAATCAGCGGCTCCGCTTTTTCCGTCAGTTTAATACGTTTAGCCCGACGATCGCTGGCGCAAGTTTGACGCGAAATTAACCCTTTTTCTTCCAGTTGGTCCAGCGTACGAACCAGTGAAGGCTGCTCAATGCCGATCGCTTTTGCCAGTTGAATTTGCGACTGGTCTGGAGGTAACTGATGGATATTGTGCAACGTTACCCAATGGGTTTGCGTTAACTCCAGCGGTTTCAGGCGATGGTCTATCAGAGCACGCCATATGCGCACCAACCGTGCCAGATCAGAACCTAGTGGCGATTCCAATTTCATCTCCTTATAATTAGCTTGCTAAGATATTATACAGCTTTTAGAATAGTGTGCAGCAATTGTATTGCTAAAACAAATGTATTGCTGCATTTGCTTACCGTCAGACATGCTTTTCAGAAATTGCGCGTAACTTTTTCGCACTTAAAGAATATTTATTAATCTAACGCAATATATTCGGTCGTAAAGGAATCTATTTTGTGAAGTTTATGCTTAATGCAACGGGATTGCCCTTACAAGATCTGGTGTTCGGTGCGTCCGTCTATTTTCCTCCGTTTTTCAAAGCGTTCGCGCTTGGATTTGTCCTCTGGCTTGTTATACACCGCCTGCTTCGCGGCTGGATCTACGCCGGTGACATCTGGCATCCCTTGTTAATGGATTTATCGCTGTTTGCGATTTGCGTTTGCCTTGCTCTGGCAATACTGATTGCGTGGTAACTATGTCAATTAAAACAATTAAGTATTTCTCAACAATTATTGTAGCGGTTGTTGCGATTCTTGCCGGATGGTGGCTATGGAACTATTACATGCAGTCACCGTGGACACGCGACGGAAAAATACGCGCAGAACAGGTTTCTATCACGCCTCAGGTGTCTGGACGTATTGTTGCGATGAATATAAAAGACAACCAGTTGGTTAATGCTGGTGATATTTTACTCACCATCGATAAAACGCCCTTCCAGATAGCCGAACTGAACGCCCAGGCTCAGTTAACGAAAGCGCAATCTGACCTCGCCAAAGCCAATAACGAAGCTAATCGTCGCCGTCATCTCTCACATAATTTTATCTCTGCCGAAGAGCTGGATACCGCTAACCTCAATGTTAAAGCGATGCAGGCCAGTGTTGATGCCGCACAGGCGACGCTTGAACAGGCACAATGGCAACTGGCGCAAACGGAAATTCGCGCTCCGGTGAGTGGATGGGTAACTAATCTCACTACCCGCATCGGCGACTACGCCGACACCGGAAAACCCCTGTTTGCCCTGGTGGATAGCCATTCGTTTTACGTCATTGGTTATTTTGAAGAAACCAAATTGCGCCATATCCACGACGGTGCACCAGCACAAATTACGCTCTATAGCGACAACAAAACGTTACAGGGTCACGTTTCCAGTATCGGTCGGGCGATTTATGATCAGAGCATTGAAAGTGATTCCAGCCTGATTCCGGATGTGAAACCTAACGTCCCCTGGGTGCGTCTCGCCCAACGCGTTCCCGTCCGCTTTGCTCTGGATAATGTTCCCAGCGATGTCACGCTGGTATCCGGTACAACATGTAGCATCGCCGTAGGTCAATAATGAACGCATCGTTATGGTCCTTGCGCAATTTGCCCTGGTGCAGGGCCTCGCTGGCGCAATGGCGTTATGCGTTACGCAATACCATTGCCATGTGCCTGGCGCTGACGGTTGCCTATTATTTAAATCTCGATGAACCCTACTGGGCGATGACCTCGGCTGCGGTGGTAAGCTTTCCCACCGTTGGCGGTGTCATCAGCAAAAGTCTCGGACGCATCGCTGGTAGTTTGCTGGGAGCCATCGCGGCACTGATTCTTGCCGGGCATACGCTTAACGAGCCGTGGTTTTTTCTATTGAGCATGTCGGCGTGGCTTGGCTTTTGTACCTGGGCTTGCGCGCACTTCACGAATAACGTGGCGTATGCCTTCCAACTGGCGGGCTACACTGCGGCCATTATCGCCTTTCCGATGGTCAATATCACGGAAGCAAGCCAGTTATGGGATATCGCTCAGGCACGCGTTTGCGAAGTCATCGTCGGTATTCTCTGCGGTGGCATGATGATGATGATCCTGCCGAGTAGCTCCGACGCCACTGCGCTTTTAACCGCGTTGAAAAACATGCATGCCCGTTTACTGGAACATGCCAGCTTGCTCTGGCAGCCTGAAACAACCGATGCCATTCGCACAGCACATGAAGGGATTATTGGGCAAATATTAACCATGAATTTGCTGCGCATTCAGGCGTTCTGGAGTCACTATCGCTTCCGCCAGCAAAATGCACGCCTGAATGCGCTACTCCACCAGCAATTACGCATGACCAGCGTCATCTCCAGCCTGCGACGTATGTTGCTCAACTGGTCATCAACGCCCGCCGCCACACGTGAAATTCTCGAACAGTTGCTGACGGCGCTTGCCAGTTCGCAAACTGATTTTTACACCGTCGCACGTATCATTGCCCCACTGCGCCCAACCAACTTAGCCGACTATCGGCACGTCGCCTTCTGGCAGCGACTACGCTATTTTTGCCGCCTTTATCTGCAAAGCAGTCAGGAACTACATCGTCTGCAAAGCGGTACAGATGATCGTGCCAGACTCCCACGAACAGCCGGCCTGGCACGTCATACCGATAACGCCGAAGCTATGTGGAGTGGACTGCGCACATTTTGTACGTTGATGATAATTGGCGCATGGAGTATTACCTCGCAATGGGATGCCGGTGCCAATGCATTAACACTGGCAGCAATTAGCTGCGTACTCTACTCCGCCGTCGCGGCACCGTTTAAGTCACTGTCGCTACTTATGCGCACGCTGGTATTACTTTCGCTATTTAGCTTTGTGGTTAAGTTTGGTCTGATGGTTCAGATTAGCGACCTGTGGCAATTTTTGCTGTTTCTCTTCCCGCTGCTGGCGACGATGCAACTTCTCAAATTACAGATGCCAAAATTTGCCGCGTTGTGGGGACAACTGATCGTATTTATGGGTTCGTTCATCGCTGTCACTAATCCCCCGGTGTATGATTTTGCTGACTTTCTTAACGATAATCTGGCGAAAATTGTTGGCGTGGCACTGGCGTGGTTAGCGTTCGCCATTCTGCGACCTGGATCTGATGCCCGTAAAAGTCGTCGTCATATTCGCGCACTGCGCCGGGATTTTGTCGACCAACTAAGCCGCCATCCAACCCTGAGTGAAAGCGAATTTGAATCGCTCACTTATCACCACGTTAGTCAGTTGAGCAACAGCCAGGATGCACTGGCTCGCCGTTGGTTATTACGCTGGGGCGTGGTGCTGCTGAACTGTTCACATGTTGTCTGGCAATTGCGGGACTGGGAATCGCGTTCCGATCCGTTATCGCGAGTGCGGGATAACTGTATTTTTCTGTTGCGGGAAGTAATGAATGAGCGTGGCGTTCAGCAAAAATCACTGGCGGCCACACTTGAAGAATTACAGCGGATATGCGACAGCCTTGCCCACCATCATCAACCCGCAGCCCGTGAGCTGGCGGCGATTGTCTGGCGTCTGTACTGCTCGCTTTCGCAACTTGAGCAAGCGCCGCCGCAAGGTACGCTGACCTCTTAATTACTTAATGACACCACAGGCATAGCGTTCACCGCCACCGCCCAGCGGTTTTGGTTGATCGGACATATTATCGCCGCCAACGTGGATCATCAGCGCCTTGTCTTTGATTTCATCAAGTGATTTCAGACGAGGCGCGATGACGGCATCGGTTGCTTTACCGTCATTGTTAACCACCAGTGCCGGCAGATCGCCTAAGTGTCCTGCACCTTCTGGCCCTTCATGCTTACCAGTATTTTGTGGATCAAGATGCCCGCCTGCGGATTCTGCGGCGCTGGCTTTGCCATCTTTCATTGCTGGCTGGCAGCTTCCTTTGGCATGAATATGGAAGCCATGCTCACCGGGTGGTAATGCTTTCAGATCGGGTGAAAACTCCAGACCTTTATCGGTTTCAGTAATTGTTACACTACCGATTGACTGCCCAACCCCTTGCGACGTGACGAGGTTCATCTCGACTTTTTCACTGGCAGCTTGTGCGCCGGTTGCAACAACCAGCGCCAGAATGGCCAGACTAAAACGTTTCATAGGACCTCCGTTCAATGTGCATACCCGTTAAGTGTAAACCAGTGACACATATTTGAACGGCGGCTATTCCTAAAAGTGTTTACGGTACGTCGTAACCCAGTGCCGCTTTACGGATACGGAACCATTGTTGGCGGGTCATTTTCAATGTTTCCGCTTCGACAGCAGCCCGCACGCGCTCAATTTTACCGGAGCCGATAATCGGCAGCGGCTGCGATGGCAGACGCAATATCCAGGCATAAACCACCTGCTCGATAGAGCCCGCGTTTAATTCTTCCGCCACCACAGCAAGTTCATCACGTAGCGGCTTGAAATAATCATCATTAAACAGACGACCACCGCCAAGACAAGACCAGGCCATCGGGCGAATACGCAGTTGTTGCAGTTGGTCGAGCGTGCCATCCAGCAGTAACGGCTGATGCACCGGGGATATTTCCACCTGATTAGTGGCAAGGGTAAACGGCAAGCGCGATTGCAACAGCGCAAATTGCGCAGGCGTGAAGTTGGAGACGCCAAAATGGCGTACTTTTCCGCTCTGATGCAAATGTTTAAACGCATCTGCCACTTCATCGGCATCCATTAGCGGGTCGGGGCGATGGATCAGCAGCAGATCCAGATGATCGGTCGCAAGATTAATCAGCGACTGTTCGGCGCTCTTAATGATGTGGTCGCGGTCAGTGATGTAATGACCAATGACGTTTTCTTCACGCGCGGTCGTCGCGATACCGCATTTACTGACGATTTCCATCCGTTCACGCAGGTGAGGCGCCAGTTTCAACGCCTCGCCAAACGCCGCTTCGCACTGATAGCCACCATAAATATCAGCGTGATCCACAGTAGTCACGCCGAGATCCAGATGCTCTTCAATAAAACTGACTAACTGGCGGGCGGACATATTCCAGTCCATCAATCGCCAGTAGCCCATCACAAAACGGGAAAACTCCGGGCCTTGCGGCGCAATAGTAATACGCTGAACCATAATCGCTTCCTCTTATCAGATATGAGAGGAGTATACGCAAGATTAGGCTCAAAAGAGTGATGGTTGCTCAGGTTCGTCTGATGGCGCTGGCTTATTCGCGCGTAATTTACGCATAAGTCGTTGCCGACAAAGGCGCAACACTTCTTGTTTTTCGCCATCGCTCATTTTATTCCAGTTAAAACGCTCATCCCGGCTACGATAACAGCCACGGCAAAATCCGCGTTCATCGGACTGGCAAATTCCCCGGCACGGGCTCTGGACGGGAAAGAACTCTAATTGCTCCGCCACTTCGCCCTCCTAAGATAAGATTATTACCACTATTGAAGCTGTTAATGCCCAAAGTAGCAACTTTACTTGCACTAGACCGACCGGTCTACTACACTCGAATACATGAACAAACACACCGAACATGATACTCGCGAACACCTCCTGGCTACGGGTGAGCAGCTTTGCCTGCAACGTGGATTCACCGGGATGGGATTAAGCGAGTTACTGAAAATCGCTGAAGTGCCGAAAGGGTCGTTCTATCACTACTTTCGCTCTAAAGAAGCGTTTGGCGTTGCCATGCTTGAGCGTCATTACGCGGCGTATCACCTGCGACTAGCGGAGTTGCTGCAATCCGGCGAAGGTAACTACCGCGACCGCATACTGGCTTATTACCAGCAGACACTTAACCAGTTTAGCCAGCATGGAACTATCAGCGGATGCCTGACAGTAAAGCTCTCTGCCGAAGTGTGCGATCTGTCAGAAGATATGCGCAGCGCGATGGATAAAGGCGCTCGTGGCGTGATCGCCCTGCTCTCTCAGGCACTGGAAAATGGCCGTGCCAGCCACTGTTTAACCTTTTGTGGTGAACCGCTACAACAAGCGCAAGTACTTTACGCGCTGTGGCTGGGCGCCAATCTGCAGGCCAAAATTTTGCGCAGTTCCGGGCCGCTGGAAAACGCGCTAACACATGTAAAAACCATTATTGCGACGCCTGCCGTTTAGCAGGCATTTTTTCATCACCAGACGACCGGGAGCCTTTATGTCATCTGAAAAACTGTATTCCCCACTGCAAGTGGGCGCGATCACGGCGGCAAACCGTATTTTTATGGCCCCTCTGACACGTCTGCGCAGCATTGAGCCGGGTGACATCCCTACTCCGTTGATGGCGGAATACTATCGCCAACGTGCCAGTGCCGGCTTGATTATTAGCGAAGCCACTCAAGTTTCCGCTCAGGCAAAAGGGTATGCGGGCGCACCTGGTATTCATAGCCCGGAGCAAATCGCGGCATGGAAAAAAATCACCGCTGGTGTTCATGCTGAAAATGGTCATATCGCCGTACAGCTTTGGCATACGGGGCGCATTTCTCACGCCAGCCTGCAACCTGGCGGCCAGGCTCCGGTAGCACCTTCGGCACTTAGTGCGGGAACGCGTACTTCTCTGCGCGATGAAAATGGTCAGGCGATCCGCGTCGAGACATCTATGCCGCGTGCACTGGAGCTGAAAGAGATTCCGGGGATCGTCAATGATTTCCGTCAGGCCATTGCTAACGCGCGTGAAGCCGGTTTTGATCTGGTAGAGCTTCACTCTGCTCACGGTTATTTACTGCATCAGTTCCTGTCGCCTTCTTCAAACCATCGTACCGATCAGTACGGCGGTAGCGTGGAAAATCGCGCACGTCTGGTACTGGAAGTTGTTGATGCCGGGATTGAAGAATGGGGTGCCGATCGCATTGGCATTCGCGTTTCGCCAATCGGTACTTTCCAGAATACGGATAACGGCCCGAATGAAGAAGCCGATGCACTGTATCTGATTGAACAACTGGGCAAACGCGGCATTGCTTATCTGCATATGTCCGAACCTGACTGGGCAGGCGGCAAACCATATACCGAGGCTTTCCGCGAAAAAGTACGCGCCCGTTTCCACGGCCCGATTATCGGGGCTGGTGCATATACGGTAGAAAAAGCGGAAACGCTGATCGGCAAAGGGTTAATTGATGCGGTGGCATTTGGTCGCGACTGGATTGCGAATCCGGATCTGGTCGCTCGCCTGCAGCGCAAAGCCGAACTTAACCCACAGCGTGCCGAAAGTTTCTACGGCGGCGGCGCAGAAGGTTATACCGATTACCCTACGCTGTGATCTAACATTGCGAGCGGCGCAAAGCCGCCGCTATACTAAAACAACATTTTGAATCTGTTAGCCATTTTGAGGATATAAAGATGCGTCTTCTTCACACCATGCTGCGCGTTGGCGATCTGCAACGCTCCATCGATTTTTATACCAACGTGCTGGGCATGAAACTGCTGCGTACCAGCGAAAACCCGGAATATAAATACTCACTGGCGTTTGTTGGCTACGGCCCGGAAACCGAAGAAGCGGTGATTGAGCTGACCTATAACTGGGGCGTGGATAAATACGAACTCGGCACCGCTTATGGTCACATCGCACTTAGCGTTGATAACGCCGCTGAAGCGTGCGAAAAAATCCGTCAGAACGGCGGTAACGTGACCCGTGAAGCCGGTCCGGTAAAAGGCGGTACTACGGTTATCGCATTTGTGGAAGATCCGGACGGTTATAAAATTGAATTGATCGAAGAGAAAGACGCCGGTCGCGGTCTGGGCAACTAATCTCCTGCCGGGCGTGCACTCATCACGCCCGCATCTTTACTGCATCGGCAAGTAATATTTGTCATAATGCGCGCTGCAATTTATCCGTATTAAGAGAATCAGATGTCCGATAACGCTCAACTTACCGGTCTGTGCGACCGTTTTCGTGGTTTTTATCCTGTTGTGATCGATGTTGAAACAGCCGGATTTAACGCCAAAACCGATGCGCTGCTTGAGATTGCCGCCATCACCCTGAAAATGGATGAACAAAGCTGGCTGATGCCGGACACCACATTACATTTCCACGTCGAGCCGTTTGTCGGCGCTAATTTGCAACCAGAAGCCCTCGCCTTCAACGGCATTGACCCGAACGATCCCGATCGTGGCGCGGTCAGTGAATACGAGGCACTGCATGAGATTTTCAAAGTTGTACGTAAAGGCATTAAAGCGAGCGGCTGTAACCGTGCCATTATGGTGGCGCACAACGCCAATTTCGACCACAGCTTTATGATGGCCGCCGCAGAACGCGCCTCACTGAAACGTAACCCGTTCCACCCTTTCGCCACTTTTGACACTGCTGCACTGGCCGGGCTGGCGCTCGGACAAACCGTATTATCAAAAGCCTGCCAGACCGCTGGCATGGAGTTTGACAGCACTCAGGCACACTCCGCGCTGTACGATACCGAACGCACCGCTGTGCTGTTTTGTGAAATCGTCAACCGCTGGAAACGGCTGGGAGGTTGGCCGCTGCCTGCCGCCGAAGAGGTGTAATCGAGTCGATGCCTGATGACATGCAATGAATCAGGCATCTATAGTGAGGCTATTCCACGCATCATGCATGATATTCACGGGGAATAGCGTTAATGGCAGATAACCCAAATCCTTCATCGTCGCTGCCGGACGTTTTTTCACCGGCGACCCGCGACTGGTTTCTTCGCGCCTTTAAACAGCCGACCGCTGTTCAGTCACAAACCTGGCATGTGGCGGCACACGGTGAACATGCGCTGGTGATTGCACCAACAGGTTCCGGAAAAACGCTGGCCGCTTTTCTCTACGCCCTCGATCAACTCTTCCGCGAAGGCGGAGAACATGCAAGCGAAGCGCATAAGCGTAAAACCTCGCGCATCCTCTATATTTCACCAATTAAAGCCTTAGGCACCGACGTTCAACGCAACTTACAGATCCCGTTACAGGGCATTGCGGATGAGCGGCGGCGGCGTGGCGAAATGGAAGTCAACATTCGTGTGGGTATCCGCACTGGCGATACTCCCGCACAAGAACGCAGCAAACTGACCCGTAATCCGCCGGATATTCTGATAACCACGCCCGAATCACTCTATCTGATGCTGACCTCCCGCGCACGCGAAACGCTACGCGGCGTCGAAACGGTAATTATTGATGAAGTCCACGCGGTAGCGGGCAGTAAACGTGGTGCGCATCTGGCGTTAAGTCTGGAGCGACTCGATGCGCTGCTCCACACCTCAGCACAGCGAATTGGTCTTTCCGCCACTGTGCGCTCAGCCAGCGATGTGGCAGCATTTCTTGGTGGCGATCGCCCGGTTACGGTAGTCAACCCGCCCGCAATGCGCCATCCGCAGATACGGATTGTCGTACCGGTCGCCAATATGGATGATGTCTCATCGGTCGCCAGCGGCACCGGCGAAGACAGCCATGCAGGCAGAGAAGGATCAATTTGGCCATATATTGAAACCGGCATTCTTGATGAAGTGTTGCGCCATCGCTCGACCATTGTTTTCACCAATTCTCGCGGACTGGCGGAAAAACTGACGGCACGACTAAATGAGCTTTACGCTGCACGATTACAGCGTTCCCCGACTATCGCCGTTGATGCGGCAAATTTTGAGTCTACCTCCGGCGCAACCTCTAACCGTGTACAAAGTAGCGACGTTTATATTGCCCGCTCACACCACGGCTCCGTCTCTAAAGAACAACGAGCAATCACCGAACAGGCGCTGAAATCGGGTGAATTACGCTGCGTGGTCGCAACCTCCAGTCTCGAACTGGGGATTGATATGGGCGCGGTGGATCTGGTGATTCAGGTGGCAACGCCGCTTTCTGTTGCCAGTGGGTTACAACGCATTGGACGTGCCGGACACCAGGTAGGAGGTATCTCCAAAGGGCTGTTTTTCCCCCGAACCCGGCGTGACTTAGTCGATTCCGCAGTCATTGTAGAGTGTATGTTCACAGGCAGGCTGGAAAACCTGACACCACCGCATAATCCACTCGACGTTCTGGCGCAGCAAACTGTTGCCGCTGCGGCGATGGACGTATTACAGGTGGACGAATGGTACGCCCGCGTGCGCCGTGCCGCACCGTGGAAAGATCTACCGAGGCGCGTTTTTGACACCACGCTGGATATGCTTTCCGGGCGCTATCCTTCTGGTGATTTTTCCGCTTTTCGCCCAAAACTTATCTGGGATCGGGAAAGTGGAATATTAACTGCGCGTCCAGGCGCCCAACTGCTGGCGGTGACCAGCGGTGGCACCATTCCGGATCGTGGCATGTACAGCGTGTTATTACCGGAAGGTGAAGAACAGGCCGGATCTCGTCGGGTAGGAGAACTGGATGAAGAGATGGTGTATGAATCGCGGGTGAATGACATTATCACCCTCGGTGCTACCTCCTGGCGGATCCAGCAAATTACCCGCGATCAGGTGATTGTGACGCCTGCGCCCGGACGCTCCGCCAGACTTCCCTTCTGGCGCGGCGAAGGAAACGGACGTCCGTCTGAATTAAGCGAGATGATCGGCGATTTTCTCCATTTGCTGGCGGATGGCGCGTTCTTTTCCGGGAGTATTCCCCCGTGGCTGGCGGAAGAAAATACGCTCGCCAATATTAAGGGACTGATTGACGAGCAGCGCAAAGCAACGGGCATTGTTCCTGGCAGCCGTCATCTGGTTCTCGAACGGTGCCGTGATGAAATTGGCGACTGGCGTATTATTTTGCACTCTCCCTATGGGAGACGCGTGCATGAACCCTGGGCGCTGGCGATTGCAGGACGAATACATGCACTATGGGGCGCTGACGCCTCAGTAGTTGCCAGTGATGACGGCATTGTTGCGCGCATTCCTGACACCGATGGTAAATTGCCTGACGCCGCCATTTTCTTGTTTGAACCAGAAAAATTGCTGCAAATTGTCCGCGAAGCGGTAGGCAGCTCGGCTCTTTTCGCCGCTCGTTTCCGTGAATGTGCCGCGCGGGCATTGCTGATGCCCGGCCGCACGCCGGGGCATCGCACGCCACTGTGGCAACAACGACTACGAGCCAGCCAGTTGCTGGAAATCGCCCAGGGTTATCCTGATTTTCCGATCATTCTCGAAACCCTACGTGAATGCCTGCAAGATGTTTATGATCTTCCCGCGCTGGAACGTTTGATGCGTCGCCTGAACGGTGGCGAAATACAAATATCCGATGTAACGACTACTACGCCCTCGCCTTTCGCCGCCAGTTTATTGTTCGGCTATGTCGCGGAATTTATGTACCAGAGCGACGCCCCACTGGCAGAACGCCGGGCATCCGTACTGTCGATCGACAGCGAGTTACTGCGCAATCTACTCGGTCAGGTCGATCCGGGTGAATTACTCGACCCGCAGGTCATACGCCAGGTGGAAGAAGAGTTACAGCGGCTAGCGGCTGGCAGAGAAGCGAAAGGTGAAGAAGGTTTGTTTGACCTGCTACGCGAACTGGGGCCAATGACCGTTGAGGATCTGGTACAGCGGCATACAGGCAGCAGTGAAGAGATCGAGACGTATGTGGAAAACCTTCTCGCGGCAAAACGAATCTTCCCGGCGATGATTGCAGGTCAGAAGCACCTGGCCTGCATGGATGACGCAGCCAGGCTACGAGACGCCCTCGGTGTACCATTGCCGCACTCACTACCCGAAATCTACCTGCACCGCGTAAATTACCCGCTTCGCGATCTCTTTCTGCGCTATCTCCGGACTCATGCTTTGGTCACGGCGGAACAACTTGCCCGTGATTTTGGCCTCGGTATTGCCATTGTCGAAGAGCAACTTCAGCAACTGCGCGAACGGGGGCTGGTGATGAATCTGCAACAAGACGTCTGGGTGAGCGACGAAGTTTTCCGTCGTCTGCGCTTACGCTCGCTGCAGGCTGCCAGAGAAGCGACGCGTCCAGTTCCGTCTACAGTCTATGCGCGATTGCTGCTGGAACGTCAGGGCGTGTTGCCCGCTACCGATGGCAGCCCGGCGCTTTTTGCCGCAACGTCTACAGGCGTTTATGAGGGGGTGGATGGTGTCATGCGGGTGATCGAACAACTTGCCGGTGTTGGTTTACCCGCCTCGCTCTGGGAAAGCCAGATCCTGCCAGCCCGCGTGCGCGACTATTCGCCAGAAATGCTCGATGAACTGTTGGCAACCGGCGCAGTTATCTGGTCGGGGCAAAAAAAACTGGGCGATGATGACGGTCTGGTGGCTCTGCATTTGCAGGAATATGCCGCAGAATCGTTAACACCAGTAGAAAATGATCACGCAAAACGTTCAGCGATTCAGCAAGCGATTATCGCGGTTCTGGCTGACGGCGGCGCCTGGTTTACGCAACAAATCGCTCAACGGGTAGGCGAGAAAATCGGTCAACCGGTAGATGCTTCGCCCCTGCAAGAAGCGTTATGGGAGCTGGTCTGGCAAGGCGTCATTTCCTGCGATATTTGGGCACCGTTACGCGCCCTCACCCGCAGCAGTACCAGCGCGCGTCCCTCAACTCGCCGCAGTCACCGGACCCGGCGTGGACGTCCTGCCTATACGTCGTCCATCTCGCCACTGGTATCTTACAACACGCCGAAGCTGGCTGGACGCTGGTCGTTATTACAGGTGGAGCCACTGAACGATACTGAAAGGATGCTGGCGCTGGCGGAAAATATGCTCGACCGCTACGGCATCGTCAGTCGTCAGGCGGTGATAGCCGAGAATATCCCTGGCGGATTTCCGTCAATGCAAACGCTTTGTCGAAGCATGGAAGACTCCGGGCGAATTATGCGTGGTCGTTTTGTTGAAGGTCTTGGCGGCGCGCAATTTGCTGATCGCCTGACTATTGACCGATTGCGCGATCTGGCGACACAAGCCACGCAGACGCGACACTATACGCCAGTGGCGCTCTCTGCCAACGATCCGGCTAATGTGTGGGGAACTCTCCTGCCCTGGCCTGCACATCCGGCAACGCTGGTTCCAACGCGTCGGGCGGGTGCGCTGGTGGTCGTTTCTGGCGGCAAATTGTTACTCTATCTGGCGCAAGGTGGCAAAAAAATGCTGGTCTGGCAGGAAAAAGAGGAATTACTCGCCGCAGAGGTTTTCCAGGCGCTGACTACCGCACTGCGTCGCGAACCACGGCTGCGCTTTACGCTGACAGAAGTGAATGATCAACCCGTCCGGCAAACGCCGATGTTTACGCTGCTGCGTGAAGCGGGATTTTCAAGTTCGCCACAAGGGCTGGATTGGGGATAGATAAAGCACTGACGGATGCTTGTTTGCATCCGTCAGTATTGCAGGACGGATTACTCCGCGTCCGGCTCTTCAGACTTGTATTTAGCGGCAGTTTCTTTGATCAGCTGTTGCAGTTCGCCGCGCTGATACATTTCGATCACGATATCACAGCCGCCTACCAGTTCGCCGTCAACCCACAGTTGCGGGAAAGTCGGCCAGTTAGCGTATTTCGGCAGTTCCGCACGAATGTCCGGATTTTGCAGGATATCAACATAGGCAAAACGTTCGCCACATGCGGCAAGCGCCTGGACTGCCTGGGCAGAGAAACCGCAGCTCGGCAGTTTCGGTGAACCTTTCATGTACAGCAGGATCGGGTTTTCAGCAATCTGGCGTTGGATTTTTTCGATAGTGGTGCTCATTGTCTTGCTTCCTCAAACTTCTTTACGGCAGTAATCTGACATTGTAGCGGGTCAGTGCGGCAACGGAAAATAACATTTTCATCACGCTTTTGCTATTTTATCCCTTTGCTCTATATGTTGCATTTCAAATATTCTTTTCTTCTCTGGCACGCAGCAACGTGGTGTTTTTATAACCATTTTTAGCTTTGCCTGCTGCATTTTTTTACGCTCGCCGACGAAACGTATTTTTTAACAATAAAAGGTATTAACTTTCTCTTCTTCTATGCATTAGAATCATCAAGTTTTGTAAATCAGACGCAGGCATGATAGACCTGCTTTAACAGAGGGACGCTCAGTGGCGCGGATAAACCGTATTTCGATCACGCTCTGTGCTTTACTTTTTACCACCCTGCCTTTAACGCCTATGGCACATGCTTCAAAGCAAGCCAGGGAGAGTTCTGCTACCACTCACATCACCAAAAAAGCAGATAAAAAGAAAAGCACGGCAACCACCAAAAAGACCAATAAAGCCAGCCAGAAAACAGCGAAAAAAGCCGCCAGTAAAAGTACTACTAAAAATAAAACTGCTTCTTCCGTTAAAAAATCCTCCATTACAGCTTCTAAAAACGCCAAAACTCGCAGCAAACAAGCCGTCAATAAAACGGCGTCAGTCAGCTTTACGGAAAAATGCACCAAACGTAAAGGCTATAAGTCACGTTGTGTGAAAGTCAAGAATGCCACACAGGGAACCATCGCCGACGCGCATAAAGCCAAAGTACAGAAAGCCACAAAAGTGGCTATGAATAAGCTGATGCAGCAAATTGGCAAACCATATCGCTGGGGCGGCAGCTCACCGCGTACCGGTTTTGATTGCAGCGGACTGGTTTATTACGCGTATAAAGATCTGGTGAAGATCCGTATTCCACGCACGGCTAACGAAATGTATCACCTGCGTGACGCCGCGCCGATCGATCGCAGCGAACTGAAAAACGGCGACCTTGTCTTCTTCCGCACTCAGGGGCGCGGAACCGCCGATCACGTTGGCGTGTATGTCGGCAACGGCAAATTTATTCAGTCACCACGCAGTGGTCAGGAAATTAAAATCACTTCGTTAAGTGAAGATTACTGGCAACGCCACTATGTTGGCGCTCGTCGGGTGATGACCCCAAAAACACTTCGCTAAAACTTTACCCTGTTGTTACGGCAACAGGGTAAGTTCATCTTTTGTATCACCTTTTAATTTGCTACCCTATCCATACGCACAATAAGGCTATTGTACGTATGCCAATTAATAATAAAGGAGAGTAGCAATGTCATTTGAATTACCTGCACTACCATATGCTAAAGATGCTCTGGCACCGCACATTTCTGCGGAAACTATCGAGTATCACTACGGCAAACATCATCAGACTTATGTCACTAACCTGAACAACCTGATCAAAGGTACTGCGTTTGAAGGTAAATCACTGGAAGAGATTATTCGCAGCTCTGAAGGTGGTGTATTCAATAACGCCGCTCAGGTCTGGAACCACACTTTCTACTGGAACTGCCTGGCGCCAAACGCGGGTGGCGAACCGACGGGTAAACTGGCTGAAGCTATCGCCGCTTCTTTTGGCAGCTTTGCCGATTTCAAAGCTCAGTTTACTGATGCTGCGATCAAAAACTTTGGTTCTGGCTGGACCTGGCTGGTGAAAAACAGCGATGGCAAACTGGCTATCGTTTCCACTTCTAACGCAGGTACTCCGCTGACCACCGATGCGACTCCACTGCTGACCGTTGATGTCTGGGAACACGCTTATTACATCGACTATCGCAATGCACGTCCGGGTTATCTGGAGCACTTCTGGGCGCTGGTAAACTGGGAATTCGTAGCGAAAAACCTCGCCGCATAATCACTGATGGCAAATGCAGCATTGCCTGATGCGCTACGCTTATCAGGCCTACGCGGATGAGGCATTAACACCACATCCGGCAAGATAAATCGCACTTTGCCTGCAAACTGTAACGCAGAAGGTTATCCTTCTGCGTTTTTGTTTATTAGCTGTTGGCAACGCAAACTGCTTCAGGTTGTTTTCTGGCTGACATAAATACCAGCAACAATGCCAGCCCCGCGACAATCGCCCCCATCACCGGCACAAAACTGTATCCCAGACCACCGGAAATCACTGCACCACCGGCTGCGGCACCCAGCGCATTTCCAAGGTTAAAGGCACCAATATTTACTGATGAAGACAAACCCGGCGCTTCGCTGGCAACGCGCATCACACGCATCTGCAACGGCGGTACGACAGCAAAGGTTGCAGCGCCCCACACCACCATGCTAATAGCCGCGCCAAACTCATTTCGCGCAAGGAACGGGATCGCGAGCATAATCACCATCAGCAGCAGCAAAAAGCCTTTCAACGTGCCGTTAACTGAACGATCTGCAAGTTTGCCGCCGAGAAAGTTACCGATAGAGAATCCGACACCAATCAGCACCAGCATTGCCGTGACGAACACCGGCGTTGCGTGAGTGATACTTTGCAGTACCGGAGAAATATAGGTGTAGAGGGTGAACATTGCGCCAGCGCCCAGCACCGTCGTCAGCAATGCAGACAGCACCTGTGGACGCAACAGTACCGCCAGCTCTTTTTTCACGTCAGGCCGCGCCCCTGCGCCACCTTTAGGTAAAGAGAAGAACAGGCTCACCATTGAAATCACACCCAGCCCCGCCGTTGCCAGAAATGACATACGCCAGCCAATAGTTTCCCCAAGCCAGGTTGCCGCCGGAACGCCACCGATATTCGCCAGTGTTAAGCCCATAAACATAGTTGCAACTGCGCTGGCCTGTTTATGTTTTGGCACCACGCTTGCTGCCACGACAGACCCCAGACCAAAAAACGCCCCGTGATTCAGGCTGGTTAAAATGCGTGAAAGCATCAGCGTCATATAGTCCGGTGCGATGGCAGAAAGTACGTTACCGAGCGTGAAAATCGCCATCAGGAAAATCAGCGCACTACGGCGGGCACGATGAGAAAGCAGAAGCGTCATCAATGGCGCGCCAACCATCACGCCAACCGCATAGGCGCTGATTAACATTCCGGCAGCGGGAATCGAGACATCCACACCACGCGCAATAACGGGCAACAAGCCCATTGGCGAGAATTCCGTTGTCCCGATACCAAATGCGCCAATTGCCAGCGCCAGCAACGGATAGTTAATTTTCATGCCTAATCTCCACCTCTTCGCGTCATCACGCGATGTTCATCAAAGTGGCGAAAGCATGACATCAATCACAAAAGAATGAAAATAACAAAAAGAGAAAACACTTTTGCCATTTTGCTAACAAAGAGGAAGGAGATGTGAGGGAGAACGCGCTCCCTCGAGGGGAAATCAGTGTAACGCGGCAGTCAAACCCACGGCCACGATCAAACCAAGAACGATAATGGTTGTTACCAGTGAAAATTTAAGGTCGGTGCTCATCAAGTTTTCTCCTTTTTATTACCCCACAAAAAGTGATATTACGCATTTTTACATACTGTGATGAAAAAATCTCCCGCCATTTATAATGATAAGTGTTTTTACTACTTCCCCTTTTCATCAAGATCGGCCAAAATTCCACGCTTACACTATTTGCGTACTGGCCATTGACCCCTTCCTGACGCTCTGTGTCATTTTCCCGGCGTACCGCAACACTTTTGTTGTGCGTAAGGTGTGTAAAGGCAAACGTTTACCTTGCGATTTTGCAGGAGCTGAAGTTAGGGTCTGGAGTGAAATGGAATGGCAACAATAAAAGATGTAGCGAAACGAGCAAACGTTTCCACTACAACTGTGTCACACGTAATCAACAAAACACGTTTCGTCGCTGAAGAAACGCGCAATGCTGTGTGGGCAGCGATCAAAGAATTACACTACTCCCCTAGCGCGGTGGCGCGTAGCCTGAAGGTAAACCACACCAAGTCTATCGGTTTGCTGGCGACCAGCAGCGAAGCGGCCTATTTCGCCGAGATCATTGAAGCGGTAGAAAAAAATTGCTTCCAGAAAGGCTACACGCTGATTCTGGGCAATGCGTGGAACAATCTTGAGAAACAGCGGGCTTATCTGTCGATGATGGCGCAAAAACGCGTCGATGGCCTGCTGGTGATGTGTTCGGAGTATCCGGAACCGTTGCTGGCGATGCTGGAAGAGTATCGCCATATCCCGATGGTGGTGATGGACTGGGGTGAAGCAAAAGCAGACTTTACCGATGCGGTTATCGATAACGCTTTTGAAGGCGGTTACATGGCCGGGCGCTATCTGATTGAACGCGGTCACCGCGAAATTGGCGTTATTCCTGGTCCTCTGGAGCGTAACACCGGTGCAGGTCGTTTGGCGGGCTTTATGAAAGCGATGGAAGAAGCCATGATCAAAGTGCCGGAAAACTGGATTGTGCAAGGTGACTTTGAGCCTGAATCAGGTTATCGCGCCATGCAGCAAATCCTGTCGCAACCGCACAGACCTACCGCTGTCTTCTGTGGCGGCGATATTATGGCGATGGGCGCGCTCTGTGCCGCTGATGAAATGGGGCTGCGCGTCCCGCAGGATGTTTCGCTGATCGGTTATGATAACGTGCGCAATGCTCGCTACTTTACCCCGGCACTGACCACTATCCATCAGCCAAAAGATTCGCTGGGTGAAACGGCGTTCAATATGCTGTTGGATCGTATCGTCAACAAACGCGAAGAACCGCAGTCAATTGAAGTTCATCCACGGTTGATTGAACGTCGCTCCGTGGCTGATGGCCCGTTCCGCGACTATCGTCGTTAATCACCCGTTGCGGGAGTCTCTTCCGGCTTCCGCAGCCACTCCTTATTCAGCGTCTCACTATCGCCGAGATACTCAAGCAACCAGGTTAAAGCAGGCGACATATCATTCTGCTGCCAGGTCAGACAACATGCTGAATCAGGGAATGGATTTTCCAGTTCTAGTGCTACCCACTTCCCCTCATTAAGCCACGGTTTGGCGAAATGTGTCGGCACCATACCGATGCATAACCCAGCCGAAATACACGTTGCCGATGATTCCCAGTCCGGTACAACAAGGCGCTTTTGGTTATCCAGCAGCCAGGTAATACGTTTTGGTAGCGTCCGCGAGGTGTCTTCGCGCACCAGCGATGGCCAGTTGCGCAACGTATCATCGCTGAATGGCCCATTCATTGACGCAAGCGGATGATGACGGGCAACAACACAACTCCAGCTCAACATCCCCATATCACGGAAGGCGTAACGACCGCCCACCGGAATCGCTCGTGTCGCGCCAATCGCCAGTTCCACGCGCCCGTCGGAAAGCGCATCCCAGACACCGTTGAATACTTCCTGAAATACCAGAAGTTCAACGTCATCAAAATGACGATAGAAATCAACGATCATCTGCCGTGTACGTTCTGGCCTGACGATATTATCCACCGCAATGGCTAACTGACCGCGCCAGCCGTTCGCAATCTGCTGACATTGCTGGCGAGTGATCTGCATTTTTTTGACAACAGAGCGCCCTTCTTTGAGAAACCACGCCCCGGCAGCGGTCAGTTCCACATCACGATGACGCCGTTCAAAAAGCGGCACCGCCAGCCACTCTTCCAGCTGACGCACGGTATAGCTGACCGCTGAAGGAACGCGATGTAACTCCTGAGCCGCAGCACTAAAACTGCCATTACGCGCTACCGCATCAACCACTTCGAGAGAATACTCAGACCACATAGTTTGCCTGCAAAATTTTTGAAACCAGTCATCAAATATTACCGTTTCACAACAGGAATTTCACTCCCTACACTTTGCGACGGTGTTTAATTGAGAAATTTAGAGAATATACATGCAACCTGGGAAAAGATTTTTAGTCTGGCTGGCGGGTTTGAGCGTACTCGGTTTTCTGGCAACCGATATGTATCTGCCCGCTTTCGCCGCCATTCAGGCCGATTTGCAAACGCCTGCATCTGCTGTCAGTGCCAGCCTTAGTCTGTTCCTTGCCGGTTTTGCCGCAGCCCAACTTCTGTGGGGGCCGCTCTCCGACCGTTATGGTCGTAAACCGGTGTTATTAATCGGCCTGACAATTTTTGCGTTAGGTAGTCTGGGGATGTTATGGGTGGATAACGCCATCACTCTGCTGGTATTACGGTTTGTGCAAGCGGTTGGTGTCTGTGCCGCCGCAGTTATCTGGCAGGCGTTGGTGACGGATTACTATCCTTCACAAAAAGTGAATCGTATTTTCGCCACTATCATGCCATTAGTGGGACTCTCTCCTGCCCTTGCTCCTCTTTTAGGTAGCTGGCTGCTGGTTCATTTTTCCTGGCAGGCGATTTTCGCCACCTTGTTTGCCATTACAGTGGTACTGATTCTGCCCATTTTCTGGCTTAAACCCACGACTAAAGCACGTAACGATAGTCAGGATGGACTGACCTTTACCGATCTGCTGCGTTCAAAAACCTATCGCGGCAACGTGCTGATTTATGCGGCCTGTTCAGCCAGTTTCTTTGCCTGGCTGACCGGTTCACCGTTCATCCTTAGCGAGATGGGCTACAGCCCGGCAGTCATTGGTTTAAGTTATGTACCACAAACCATCGCGTTTCTGATTGGTGGTTATGGCTGTCGCGCAGCATTGCAAAAATGGCAAGGCAAACAATTATTACCGTGGCTGCTGGCGCTGTTTGCTGTCAGTGTCGTGGCGACCTGGGCTGCTGGCTTCATTAGCCATGTTTCGCTGGTCGAAATCCTGATCCCATTCTGTGTGATGGCTATTGCTAACGGCGCAATCTACCCGATTGTTGTCGCCCAGGCGCTGCGCCCCTTCCCACATGCGACCGGCCGCGCTGCAGCATTGCAGAACACACTGCAACTGGGACTGTGCTTCCTCGCAAGCCTTGTGGTTTCCTGGCTCATCAGCGTTAGCACACCACTGCTCACCACCACCTGCGTGATGTTATCGACCGTGGTACTGGCTTCTCTGGGTTACATGATGCAACGTTGTGAAGAACCTGGTTGCCAGAATCATGGCAATGCCGAAGTCGCTCATAGCGAATCACATTGATCTATATCGACATCTTTATACTTAGGCTGCTAACAAAATTTTGTTGTATGATTGAAATTAGCGGCCTATACTAATTTCCAGTTGTTAAGATTACGATAAATATTATGTTTTTACGGGGACAGGAGCGTTCCCGGATTGCTATGGATGGTCATTTCGGCAAGGGTTCCTCCTTTCCCTCTGTTCTACGTCGGATTATAGACTCGCGGATTTTCTGCGAGATTTCTCACAAAGCCCAAAAAGCGTCTACGCTGTTTTAAGGTTCTGATCACCGACCAGTGATGGAGAAACTATGAGTTCATCGTGTATAGAAGAAGTCAGCGTACCGGATGACAACTGGTACAGAATCGCCAACGAATTACTTAGCCGCGCCGGTATAGCCATCAACGGTTCTGCCCCGGCGGATATTCGTGTTAAAAACCCCGATTTTTTTAAACGCGTTCTGCAGGAAGGATCGTTGGGGTTAGGCGAAAGTTATATGGATGGCTGGTGGGAATGTGACCGACTGGATATGTTTTTTAGCAAAGTCTTACGCGCAGGTCTCGAAAACCAACTCCCCCATCATTTCAAAGACACTCTGCGCATAGCAGGCGCTCGTCTCTTCAATTTGCAGAGTAAAAAACGTGCCTGGATAGTCGGCAAAGAGCATTACGATCTGGGTAATGACCTGTTCAGCCGTATGCTTGATCCCTTCATGCAGTATTCCTGCGCTTACTGGAAAGATGCCGATAATCTGGAATCTGCCCAACAAGCGAAGCTTAAAATGATCTGTGAAAAATTGCAGTTGAAACCAGGGATGCGCGTACTGGATATTGGCTGCGGGTGGGGCGGACTGGCGCACTACATGGCGTCTAACTATGACGTAAGTGTGGTGGGTGTCACCATTTCTGCTGAACAGCAGAAAATGGCTCAGGATCGCTGCGAAGGTCTGGATGTCACCATATTGCTGCAAGATTACCGTGACCTGAACGATCAATTTGACCGCATTGTTTCAGTGGGAATGTTCGAACACGTCGGGCCGAAAAATTACAACACCTATTTTGAGGTGGTAGATCGCAATCTGAAACCGGAAGGTATTTTCCTGTTACATACTATCGGCTCGAAAAAAACCGATCTGAATGTTGATCCGTGGATTAATAAATATATTTTCCCGAACGGTTGCCTGCCCTCTGTGCGCCAGATCGCTCAATCCAGCGAACCACACTTTGTAATGGAAGACTGGCATAACTTTGGTGCCGATTACGATACCACGCTGATGGCCTGGTATGAACGATTCCTCGCCGCCTGGCCGGAAATTGCGGATAATTACAGTGAACGCTTTAAACGGATGTTTACCTATTATCTGAATGCTTGCGCTGGTGCTTTCCGCGCCCGTGATATTCAACTCTGGCAAGTGGTGTTCTCTCGAGGAGTCGAAAACGGTCTTCGGGTTGCACGCTAAATGTTATTCTATCGCCCCCGTTTGGGGGCGATATCATATTTCAGTCCGTTATTGATTCAACGCCTTTTCCCGCATCGCCAGCACACGTTCTACCGTATCTACCACTGCCTGAGTTTGTGGATCGATTTCAATATTGACGCGTGCACCGAGTTTTTTCTTACCGAGGGTGGTACGTTCCAGCGTTTCTGGAATTAAATGCACGCAGAAACGTGTTGACGTTACTTCGCCGACGGTCAGGCTAATACCGTCGATTCCGATAAATCCTTTGTACAGGATATATTTCATCAACTGACTATCCTGCACTTTAAACCAGATCTGGCGATTATTTTCAGAGGTTAATATTTTCGCTACTTCAGCGGTGGTCATAATATGACCCGACATTAAATGCCCGCCAATTTCATCACTGAATTTAGCCGCACGCTCTACGTTTACCCAATCCCCAACCTGTAAATCGCCAAGATTAGTAATGCGTAACGTCTCTTTCATCAGATCAAAACTGATATGGTTACCGTTGATTTCCGTCACGGTCAGGCAACAACCGTTGTGTGCCACAGACGCACCGGTCTCCAGACCATCCAGCATATAGTCAGGTAACTCAACCACATGAGTACGAAAATTTGGTTTCTCGTCAATCGACACCAGTTTTGCAGTGCCCTGCACTATCCCCGTAAACATACTTACAACTCCTGAAATCAGTTAAGGCATTCTGTTCAGCACAATAGCAGGTGGGAAACACCCTTACCAGTAAAGGGGGCTGAATGGTTATTTTTTCACTGGAGAATTAATAAATCCTCGCTACAATAGACTGAATTTCCCCTGCTTCTTCTTTTTGCTGCCCATTCAGGCGGCTTTTTAGTCTCTCATATAACAACAATATAAAAGGTGTTCACGTGCAGAAGTATATCAGTGAAGCGCGTCTGTTATTAGCATTAGCAATCCCGGTGATTCTCGCGCAAATCGCCCAAACAGCGATGGGTTTTGTCGATACTGTCATGGCGGGCGGCTATAGCGCCACCGACATGGCGGCGGTCGCCATTGGTACATCTATCTGGCTCCCGGCTATTCTTTTCGGTCACGGACTGCTGCTTGCGTTGACGCCAGTGATCGCGCAATTGAATGGTTCTGGTCGCCGTGAACGCATAGCGCATCAGGTACGACAAGGTTTCTGGCTAGCCGGCTTTGTCTCGGTGCTCATTATGGTGGTTCTGTGGAATGCGGGTTATATCATCCGCTCCATGCAAAATATCGATCCGGCGCTCGCCGATAAAGCGGTAGGTTACCTACGTGCACTGCTGTGGGGTGCTCCGGGCTATCTGTTCTTCCAGGTCGCGCGTAACCAGTGTGAAGGTCTGGCAAAAACCAAACCAGGGATGGTGATGGGTTTTATTGGCCTGCTGGTGAACATTCCGGTTAACTATATCTTTATTTATGGTCATTTCGGAATGCCTGAACTCGGTGGCGTCGGTTGTGGTGTAGCGACGGCGGCTGTGTATTGGGTGATGTTCCTCGCCATGGTTTCTTATATTAAACATGCCCGTTCCATGCGCGATATCCGCAACGAAAAAGGCACCGCGAAACCCGATTCCGCCGCATTGAAACGACTGGTGCAGCTTGGTCTACCTATCTCGCTGGCGTTGTTCTTTGAAGTGACACTGTTTGCTGTAGTGGCGCTGTTGGTATCCCCACTCGGTATTATCGATGTGGCAGGCCACCAGATTGCACTGAACTTTAGTTCACTGATGTTCGTGCTTCCAATGTCGCTGGCCGCAGCGGTAACCATCCGTGTTGGTTATCGTCTGGGTCAGGGTTCAACGCTGGATGCACAAACAGCCGCGAGAACAGGGCTTATGGTTGGCGTTTGTATGGCGACTCTGACCGCAATTTTCACGGTTTCACTACGGGAACAGATTGCCCTGCTGTATAACGATAATCCTGAGGTCGTAACGCTGGCGGCACATTTAATGTTGCTGGCGGCGGTGTATCAGATTTCTGATTCCATACAGGTTATCGGCAGTGGGATTTTGCGTGGTTATAAAGATACGCGGTCGATTTTTTATATTACCTTTACGGCGTATTGGGTATTAGGCTTGCCGAGCGGCTACATTCTGGCGCTGACCGATCTGGTGGTTGAGCCAATGGGGCCAGCAGGTTTCTGGATCGGCTTTATTATTGGCCTGACTTCTGCCGCTATTATGATGATGCTGCGTATGCGTTTCCTGCAACGTCTGCCATCAGCCATCATTCTGCAACGCGCAGCTCGCTAAAAAACAAGGCGCAACCTTCACAGATTGCGCCTTCGTTTTTATTCGGGCTGGAGCGTTGCGCCAATCCTGTCTTCGTCAGGTTGCAGTTTAAGCGCACTGCAAATTGGTTGCCGACTGGCATCCGTTATCTCAACGAGGATATTGCCACTAACTTCCCCTTTCACATTGATGAAGTCAGGTGAAATTTCTTTCGCGCTGGTTTGCAGGCAAATCGTTCCCTCTCCGTGCAGGCGTTTCACTTTCAGTTGCACATGTGTTGCCGCAGAAGTGATCAGCCACACTTTTCCGCCATCGAGATTGACGTTGCCAACATTTAAAGTGACGTTGTCACCTTTTACCGTGCTGCCATCGAGAATCAACACGCCACCCTGCTGTACCGTAACCGTTGATTGTTGCAGATCTGCACCATAGCCAATAATCATTGAAGCACCATCCAGAACGGCAACACTCCCGGTCAGTTCAACCGGTGCTCGATCTTCTTCTACAACAAAATTTTCGTCCGCGCTGGTGGGTGACATCAGGATCACCGTCCCACCTTGTATGACCGCGTTTTCCAGCGTACCAGCATGCACTTCAGCCCGACCACCAGCATTAACGGCCAGGTTGTGCGTCTTACCGGAACTATAAAGCTGAAGGCCATCCGTCCCCAGACGGTAAATGGCTCCATTTTCAACAATGGTATTATCGTCTTCACCACCGAGATTATTCATGGTGCCACCAGCAAGCAACGTATCACTGGCTTTCCCCGCCAGCATAAAGACACCGCCCTGATTAATCTCACAATTGCCGGCTTCCCCCCCCGGATACACCAACAATTCACCGCCATCATCCACTATTGCTGATGAAGCCGTCCCGTTGACCAATAAACCACCAGCCTGATCGAGAATAATTTTTTCTGCCCGATGACCTTCCAGTACGCGCAAATTTCCGCCATTCTCCAGCAACAAACCGCAGGCATAGCCCTTATCAACGCTAAATTCACCTTCGGGATGGCGACCATTAACAGTAGTGAGCGTTGAGAGGCTAATTGCTCCACCGTCAGATTGAACAATGTCTGTGGCAATTGCACCGTCACTGACCGATAGCGTGCCATTGTTGCCATATTGTGTGCCTTTGGCGATCCCACCCGTTTCCACTTTCAGCCAACCCGCATCTGTCACTACGGTGTTTTCTGCTCTTCCGCCTGTCTCAACGAGCAACTCACCGTCAGTAAGTTGAGTCGCGCCAATGACCTCGCCGGTCTTAACAATTTGCACTTTCCCATCGCTCATCAAGTTTTTTGCATCAGATCCCATGATTTATTCCTTTGCTGCATCTGTGTGCCCTTATCGCTACCTAAGTGTAAAGGCTACGGAGGATTTATCCACGACAGAATTGATTTGCTGGCAAACGACTCGGTTTATATCCTGATGCGCGAGATAGTGGGTTGTGTCAGATGTAAATGCGATCCTGAATAAAAATCGCCCTTGCAAATCAACAAAATATAGCCAATTTGCTTAAAAGCTCTGCAAACGGTCGAAATACCGCAGAAAATTACGTTTTGCCTCTTGCCACCTTCCCACTCTGCCGCTAATATTCGTCCCCGTTGTCACCTACAACGTTGCGTTCATAGCTCAGTTGGTTAGAGCACCACCTTGACATGGTGGGGGTCGTTGGTTCGAGTCCAATTGAACGCACCATCCTGCGTCCGTAGCTCAGTTGGTTAGAGCACCACCTTGACATGGTGGGGGTCGGTGGTTCGAGTCCACTCGGACGCACCAGATTTCTTAATCTGGTCTTCTCCCTTTTCCCTCTGTTTCTTCTCTGTATCCAATACGTTAAAAGATTTACACTGTCTTCGTATGCATTATCAGAAGGAGAATCGCTATGGCAACTTTGTTACAACTTCATTTTGCTTTTAATGGCCCATTTGGCGACGCAATGGCTGAGCACCTTAAACCGCTTGCCGAGTCGATTAATCAGGAACCAGGTTTTCTGTGGAAAGTGTGGACGGAAAGTGAAAAGAACCGCGAAGCCGGTGGGATCTACCTTTTCACTGATGAAAAAAGCGCCCTTGCCTATCTGGATAAACATACTGCCCGTCTGAAGAACCTCGGCGTTGCAGAAGTTATCGCCAAAGTTTTCGATGTCAATGAGCCACTGAGTCAAATCAATCAAGCAAAACTCGCCTGACAAGTCTCCATGAAGGGCGGTTAGCGCCCTTTTCATCTCTGTCTGAAATTTCCCAAATTCTAAAAATATCAACCAAACTTATCTGATAGCACTAAATTCAAAAGAATACATTCAGGTAAGTAACAATGAAAAAAATTGCCATTATGGGTGCCGGGCCAACAGGGATCTACACTCTCTTCTCGCTTTTACAGCAACCAACGCCGCTTTCTATTTCCATCTTCGAACAGGCTGACGAGGCCGGTGTCGGAATGCCGTACAACGACGAAGAAAACTCTAAATTAATGCTGGCAAATATTGCCAGCATTGAAATACCGCCGATTTATTGTACGTATCTCGAATGGCTACAAAAGCAAGATGCCAGCCATCTACACCGTTACGGCGTTAAAAAAGAAACCTTGCACGATCGTCAGTTTTTACCGCGTATTTTGCTGGGAGAATATTTCCGCGATCGATTTTTACGATTAGTAGATCAGGCGCGACAGCAAAAATTTGAAGTGGCTGTTTATGAATCATGCCAGGTTACCGATCTGCAAATTACAGACGCTGGCGTCATGCTCGCTACAAATCAGGATTTACCCACAGAGACGTTTGATTTAGCGGTAATAGCCACCGGTCACGTCTGGCCTGATGAAGAAGAAGCAACCCGAACGTATTTTCCCAGCCCGTGGTCGGGTCTGATGGAAGCAAAGATCGATGCCTGTAACGTGGGCATTATGGGAACATCCTTGAGCGGACTGGATGCGGCAATGGCAGTGGCTATTCAGCATGGTTCGTTTATTGAAGAAGATAAACAACGAGTTATCTTTCAACGTGATAGCAACAGTGAAAATCTGCACATTACGTTGATGTCGCGCACGGGCATTTTACCGGAAGCCGATTTCTATTGCCCCATCCCCTACGAACCGTTACGCATCGTCACAGAACAGGCCTTAAATACAGAAATAGAAAAAGGTGCAGAAGGCCTGTTGGATCGGGTATTCAAATTGATACAGCAAGAAATTAATTCTGCCGATCCAGACTGGAGCCAACGCATAGCGTTAGAGCGCCTCAATGTCGATACCTTTGCGCAAACCTGGTTTGCCGAGCGTAAACTGCATGACCCTTTTGGCTGGGCGGAAGAAAACTTAGCCGAAGTCGAGCAACATAAACGGCAAAAACATACCGTCCCCTGGCGTTATGTCATTCTGCGTTTGCATGAAGCTGTACAGGAAATTGTGCCGCATCTGAATGAACACGACCATAAGCGATTCAGTAAAGGTCTTGCCAGAGTCTTTATCGATAATTATGCGGCAATCCCTTCAGAATCTATAAGACGATTACTGGCCTTACGCGAAGCGGGGATCATTCATATTCTCGCCCTCGGTGAGGACTACGAGATGGAAAACAACGAAACGCGCACAATTCTGAAAACAGCGGATAACAGCTACTCGTTTGATGTTTTTATTGATGCCCGAGGCCAACGTCCACTCAAAGTGAAAGATATTCCTTTCCCTGGGCTACGCGAACAATTGCAGAAAACAGGCGAGGAAATCCCTGATGTTGGTGAAGATTATACGCTACAGCAACCTGAAGAAGTTCGTGGTCGCGTGGCGTTCGGTGCTTTACCCTGGCTGATGCACAACCGGCCTTTCGTCCAGGGACTTACGGCTTGTGCAGAAATTGGCGAGGCTATGGCGCAGGCCATTGTAAAACCTGCATCCCGTGCACGTCGGCGTCTTTCGGTTGATTAAAGATAAAGCTATCAGCACTCAACAAACTGATACTGTGCATTGAGACGATAGCGGACTCCGGCACGGATATTGTTTTCACCTTCAATGGCGACGGCGAAGCGCACTCTTTCGCCATCATGATATGCCAGTGCGGCGCTGCCACCAGGCCCGAGGACAATCGAGTCAACCACGCCCGTACTGACTACTGTTGAGTTAGCACCGCTGGCAATGATGTGAACATTATCACCGCTGTTAGCAATTTTCGCGTTTGCGCCAAAGCTGGCAATTTGTACCAGATCGCCATTACTGGCGACATGACACCTTTCACCTGGAGTACAGACGCGTACTCGCATCCCGGCATTCGCAATACGGCTACCATCTCCGGCACTGCTGATTCGAGTCGAGTTACCCACCACTGCCACGCGGGCACGCTCGCCTGAGCTGCCAATATGGCTGTTAAAACCCACACTAGCCATCCGTACGCTGTAGCCCGTGCTGGCAATTTGCGCCGCATAACCTGCTGTAACTATTCTGGCGTTATCGTCGCAACACCCGACGCGTGCGTTATCCTCGGCACTGGAGAACTGGCGGCAAAATGTTGGTTCCTCTGGTTCTGTGACCAGTTTTTGCATAGAAGAAACTTCCTGGCGGGCAAAGTTTTCGTCTGTCAGCCATTTGTTCCATGCATACTCAACCAGACTATCTGCCCAATCCGTATACCCTTCGTCGATCAGCGCATGGTGAACATCGGCATAGCTGCCGTCCTGCGGAAAATGGCGCAAAAACCAGCGGTATATGACCGCTCCTACACGCCACTCTCGCAGGTTCTCTCGCGTAATGATCATACGTTAATGTCGGTGATAGCCATCGATCATACATTTAAAGGTTTCGTGCG
This sequence comes from Escherichia sp. MR, assembly GCF_005280595.1. Classification (NCBI taxonomy): domain Bacteria; kingdom Pseudomonadati; phylum Pseudomonadota; class Gammaproteobacteria; order Enterobacterales; family Enterobacteriaceae; genus Escherichia; species Escherichia sp. MR. The sequence continues at coordinate 54,223 of NZ_SZVK01000021.1, forward strand.
GAGTACGCCCCGTAGTGCAAAGATAGAGATGACCGAAGATGAAAAAGAGGCTAATAAATGCCAGAGCAAAATGCGCTTGTAATAACCAGTATCTTACGCCAGGAAACGCATCGCCCACGACTTGCGGATAGAGACACAACAGCCCCGTCACCAGTAACAACGGCAGTAATCCATACATCACCCCGACATAGGCTACCTGCTGTAAGGGATTAAATTTAGACTGCATTGTCGCTGGAAAAGGGTGCGCTTCCCCCTGCATAATGCCAGACAGATAAAATCGCGTTTGTTTCGCCGCTCGCCCCAGCCACCCTTGACGACGAATGCGATAGTGGTGACCATTACCCCCAACGGCATTAATCAGAACAAAGCCAAGCCAGCATACCAATAACAAGAATCCACAAACTTCATGCACAGCAGCCAGACTTTTGACCGCAGCTGCGCCCACCAGCGCAAAGTGATTAATTAGCCCACTTCCCAGCAACAATACGAAGAGTAATGCGTTCGACCAGTGCCATAATCTGACCGCCTTGCTGTAAAGATAAACCTTCTCGCCATGATCGGTGGCTGATTTCTTCACACCACGAGCACGAAGCAAAGCGTGCAGGCCCAGGACTAACCACATCCCAACCAGCAATAGCCCGGCAATGACCAGCCACACCGGCCAAAATTCAGGGGTGAACTGTGGTACATAGTTCGCCAACTGGCTCTGAAACTGTTCAGCATTTTGCGACGGGTTCATACATTTTCCTTCTTAATCAAATGTTGACCGAACCGGCGATACAAATGCGGTTTCCCGGCACCAGGTAGCTGATATTGATAGTATTTATTTTCCTGTAACCACGCCTGAATTTCTGGGCTATCTTCGCGGCCAAAGATCAATGCGTGTTCCGGGCAGGCGCTGACGCAAATGGGCGGAAACCCTTTTGCCAGCCGGGACTCGGCGCAGAAATCACATTTATCCGCTACTTTAGTCACAGGGTTAAGGTAACGAACCTGGTACGGACAAGCGCCAATGCAATAACTGCAGCCGATGCACTGCGATTTTTCTACCCGCACGATCCCCTGCTCATCACGCCACGACGCCCCTGTTGGGCAAACGTCAATACAAGGAGCATCTTCGCAGTGCTGGCATGACTGGCGAAAAAAGTGATACAGCGTTTCGTTGTCGTTATCGGTGACAGGAATGTGTGCTATCGATAAACGGCTTCCCTGAGCAGGAACGTAATTGGTCTTGCGACATGCACGGGCGCAAATATTACAACCATTGCACCGTGACTCATCGTGAATCATGGCATACCGAACTTCCTTTTCTTGCCTGGTGTTCGCTAACAGCGAAGACGCAGAACCAGTAAAAAAGATTACTGTTCCCATCCCCAGAACAAATTTGCGTCGAGTGAAGGACATCTGATTATCCCCTAATGCAGTGGCTGCAACTGTCCACCCTGTCCATGACATTTCCCTGAAATTTCAGGGATTCTGAAACTGCTCTACCTCGAACCATTCGCATAAGCCATAAGCCTTGCCATAGCTCATATACCGCTCACTAAACAGGTACAGCACCGCTGTCGATGACTCAACCTGGCGTATATCGGCATATTCAGGGGCAACATCCATCGCGGCTATCGCGGCTTCAATCTGCGCGTCCTGGAAGTAATATGGCGCTTGCCTCAGCATGGCGACTTTGTAGGGTCGCGGATACGTCTGGCACTCAAAACGAACGACATGAGCAATGGCGCGACAAATGTCCTGCTCCACAACTTGCAAAGACATCGCCGCGTAGTTTTCGCTCATGGCCTGCGTTGAGTAATAGTAATCATCGTGAGTTCCCGTGATACAGGCGATATCCGCGTAGTCTCCGTTCTGTTTTATGCCTTCCAGCAAAACAGACAGATCCTCTTCAGCAACCGAATAGGGTGGCGAGAGAAATACGCCGCGCGCCACCAGTTGACCCGCTACCGAATGCTGGCGGATAAACTCTGCCAGGACGTCTGTAGGTTCTGGTTCTGCGATGTCTTCACTGACCGTATCACCGGTGTGACGCATCCCCTGCAACCATTGACGCTTCACCTCATCAACTTCGCTGACGCCGGGTAGCGGCAGCTCATCCTGATGGCTCATCTCACCTATTCCTTACGCCGGAAGCAGATTGTGTGCAGCCAGATCGGTGGCAATATCTTCCAACCCCAGACGCTGCAACGTTTCACGTGTCGGACAACCGAGTTGTGGATCCCAGCCCATTTCCTTGTAGAACATCGTGAGAGACGCGTACATATCGTCGCGATCCATTTTGTCAGTTCCTTCGGTAAAGACCGGGATCTGCGGATCCTTGTCGAATACCCAGGAGCAAATAAGATCGTGCTCATTACGCATATCTTTGGTTTGCATCAGTTTTACCGTGTAAGCACGATGCAGTGTAAAGATACGTTCAGCGGCTAAATCTAATTTTTCCTGGGTCATCTCTTCACCGGTGATCGCTTTGAAGAATTTGGCTTCTAAAGCAAGGTCACCACGGTAATTACGGCTCTTCAGCGGCGAAACGGTCATTGGCCAGACCCAGTTGCACAGGGTGACGGCGTTATGCAAACAGACCCGCAACAGTGACCATTTGGCATATTTAATTTTTGCGTCATTGATCGGCGTGTAGTTTTTGGTTTCGTCGTAAGCATCTTCAGAGCCAAAAAGCTCTTTCGCCACTTCACGCTGCAATTTCAACGGCAGACCGGAACCAATAAAGTTAATGTGGGTGTGCGTCATGCAATCGCGGTTGAACATGCAGTTAACAATGGAACCAACTTGCGCCGAGGCTTCATTAGCATGGTGAACCGGATAGCCAAATGGTGACCAGAGTTTATTTTTCGCGTAACCCCAATACTCTTCGCCCAAATTCCAGCGTTCCGCAATGGCATATGAGCCATCAGCCAGGTGGCTCAACTCACCCACGCGATGCGCCAGACGGTAGTAAAAATCTTTGATGAAGTTAACGTCACCCGCTTCCAGCTGATCCCAGCGAATTTCCGCATACTCTTCAGCAGGCAGAACGCGTTTGAACACGCCTTTGCTGTAGCAATACGAAAAATCTCGATGTAGCTGCCCGTAGTTACACCACAGACCATAGTCATCAAACAGATTCAGACCAACCAGATTACCAATGACACGACCATCGTCTTTATCTTCAAAATCTTTCGGCCCGTTCGGGAAGATGGTGGTATGGACAAAGTTTGCTACACAAGTGTTACCGCCGGTGCTGGGCACGCCGAACTCTTTGACCCGAGGAATGTTCATCTGGGTCATACAACGAATTGGGCAAGAGTGGCAGCCGCTCATTTTTACCGTGTATTTCTCTGCCGCCGGACCTAAGTCAAAAACGGATTTATAGGTGCGAAAACCGACCGTGTTCTGATTTCCCGGCGGGATCTCTCCTGTTTCAATCGGGCCGCCTTCCGCCGCTCCCCAGAACAAACCTTTACGCGCCGTCCAGCGAGACTTGGGATCGGAGTACTCCGCCCACGATTGCGGTGTACTTGGCACCACATGGTTGTTATTAGCCCCGATAAGTTCGGTCATCATGTAGTCATTGAGACGTTTCATTTCCTGACGATCGGCAATGTTGACCCCCTTAGTCCCTTCAACTGCAATCGCCTTGAGGTTTTTCGACCCCATTATTGCGCCAGTTCCCGCGCCACCACTGTGATTACGGCTATTCAACATGCCAGAGAGCGGCACAAGGTTTTCACCAGCCTGACCAATAGCTGCCACACAGGTTTCCGGGCTGGTCAAACGACAAATTTCTTCCGTCGTGGCTCGCGTCCCTTTACCCCATAGGAAATCTGCTTTTTCAAGGGTAACTTTGTCATCTTTAATATTCAGCCAAACCGGTGATTTCGCTTTCCGGTAATGACTCTAACTTATTGATAGTGTTTTATGTTCAGATAATGCCCGATGACTTTGTCATGCAGCTCCACC